>DATMVH010000617.1:0-3460 GCA_035563395.1 Solirubrobacteraceae bacterium | reverse complement strand
GCCAGGCCGGCGCGCACGTCGTCCTCGCGGGCGCGGAGCCCGTGCTCTACGCCGAGCGCGGCGGCAAGGGGCTGCAGGTGCTCGTGGCCGACGACGACGAGCGGCTCCCGCCCGCCGTCGAGGCGCTCGCGGGCGCGGTCGAGCGCGGCCGCATCCGCCGGCTCGCGGTCGAGAAGGTCAACGGCGAGCCGGTCGTGGGCTCGCCGTGGGAGGAGCGGCTGCTCGAGCTCGGGTTCCGCGCGGGGCCGCGGAAGCTGACCATCGGCGCCTGATTACCCTCAGGAGTGGATGCCCGAGGGCGACACCATCCACTACGCCGCGGCGAGGATCCGCCGCGTCCTCGCCGGCCACGTTCCCGACGAGCTGCGCACGCCGCACCCGCGCTTCGGGCGCGACCGGTGGGAGGAGCGCCTCGCCGGTCGCGCCGTGGCGTCGGTGGACGCGCACGGCAAGCACCTGTTCCTCCGCTTCGAGGGCGGCCTCGCCATCCACTCCCATCTCCGCATGACCGGCGCGTGGCGGGTCTTCGGCCCCGACCGGCCGTGGACGGGCGCGTCCCGGTCGGCGTGGCTCGCGATCCGGCGCGGCGACCGCGACGTGGTGCAGTTCAACGGCCCGGTGCTCGAGCTGATGACGGAGTCGCGGATCCGGTTCGACCAGCGCCTCGCGCAGCTCGGGCCGGACATCCTCGCCCCCGAGCTCGACACGGAGCGGTTCCTGCGCCGGCTGCGCGAGGATGACCCGACGCGCCCGATCGGCGATGCGCTGCTGCGTCAGCAGACCATCGCCGGCATCGGGAACCTGTGGAAGGTCGAGGGCTGCTTCGCGGCCGGCGTGGACCCGTGGCGGCCGGCGGGCGCGGTGACGGACGAGGAGGCCGTGCGGATCGTCGAGCTCACCCGGGCCCGCATGCAGCGCTCCGCGGCCGACGGCAACCAGAACCGGTGGCGGCGGATCTACGGGCGGGCGGGCCGGCCGTGCCCGCGCTGCGGGCCGTCGTCGCGGATCCGATCGCGCGGGCAGTGGGAGGACAACCGGACGACCTACTGGTGCCCGGGCTGCCAGACATGACCGTCCGCCGCGTCGGCCACAAGGGCGCCGACCACATCGCGCCCGGCAACACCCCCGCCTCGTTCGACGCCGCCCTGGCGTGCGGCGTGGACATGATCGAGTTCGACGTCCTGCCGGAGGACGCGCGAGCGCCGGAGACCTCCCGGCTCGTCCTCGCCCACGACTACGAGGCGGCCCGCCACGGCGCGCCGAGTCTCGACGAGGGGCTCGAGCACCTCGCCTCGTCGCCCTTCGACGGCGTCGAGCTCGACGTCGACCTCAAGCTGCCCGGCTACGAGGCGCGCGTGCTCGACGCGCTGCGCCGCCACGGGCTCGTGGAGCGCACGCTCGTCTCGACGCAGTACATGCGGAGCCTCGTCGTCCTGCGGCGGCTCGAGCCGGCGCTCCGCCTGGGCTGGTCGGTGCCGCGGGTGAAGAAGGACTACACCGCCTCGCCGCTGCTGCGGATCCCCGCCTACGCCGGGATCTTCCACGTCCGCCGCCGTCTTCCCGCCGTCGCGGCGGCCCACCTGCGCGCCGGCCGCTGCGACGCGCTGATGACCCATTGGCGCCTCCTCAGCGCGCCGCTCGTGACCGCGGTGCGCGCCGCGGGCGGCGACCTCTACGTCTGGACCGTCGACGACGCGCGCCGGATCCGCGACCTCGAGGCCATGGGCGTGACCGGCGTCATCACCAACGATCCGCGGCTCTTCGCGGCCTGACGGCGCCGCGCGCTCTGACCGCCGCTTCCCGGCGCGTGTGGTATGACCCGGCGCCATGCCGGTCAGCGCGGAGGACACCGTCTCGCTGCTCGAGGCGGTGCCCGCCTTCCGGGAGCTCGGTCGGGAGGAGCTCGAGGCGGTCGCCGCGGTCGCCATGCCGCGGCGCTTCGCTTCCGGCGACATCGTCTTCCGCGAGGGCGACGACTCCGACACGTGCTATGTCGTCCGCCGGGGTCACGCCCGGGCGCTGCGGGAGCACGCCGGCGGCCGCCAGATCACCCTGGCGACGTTCGGGCCGGGGGACATCTTCGGCGAGCTGGCGATGTTCGACGACGAGCGGCGCTCGGCGACCGTCGAGGCGCTCGACGTCCTCGAGGTCCTCGCCATCCTCGGCAGCGACATGCGGCGCCTCATGCACGAGCACGCGGCGATCGCGGTCAAGCTCGCCGTCTCGCTCGTGCGCCGGCTGCGCAAGGCGAACGAGCGGCTCGCGAGCCAGTCCTTCCAGACCGTGCAGAGCCGCGTGGCGGCCGTGCTGGCCCAGCTCGTCCAGCAGGCGCAGGCCGAGGGGGCGCCGGAGCGCGACGTCGCGATCACCGCCACGCAGGCCGACCTCGCGAAGCTCGCGGGGTCCTCGCGCGAGTCGGCGAGCCGGTTCCTCGCCGTGCTCGAGCGCGCCGGGGTGATCTCCCAGGGCCGCGGGCGCCTGGTCGTGCACGACCCGCCGGCCCTCGGGGGCTATGTCTACTGAGCG
This sequence comes from Solirubrobacteraceae bacterium, assembly GCA_035563395.1. Lineage (GTDB taxonomy): Bacteria > Actinomycetota > Thermoleophilia > Solirubrobacterales > Solirubrobacteraceae > DASQMT01. The sequence continues at coordinate 934 of DATMVH010000617.1, read as the reverse complement.
CGAGACGTCATACGGCGGCGTGGTCGTGCGCGGGCGGGACGTGATCGTCATCACGCCGCGCGGGCGCGCCCACGTGCTCGGGCTGCCGAAGGGCGGGCGCAACGGCGACGAGTCGCCGCAGCAGACGGCCGCGCGCGAGGTCCGCGAGGAGACCGGGATCACGGCCGTGGTCCGCGACCAGCTCGGCGACGTCCGCTACACGTACCGGCGCGGGGGCCGGCGCATCGCCAAGACGGTCCACTTCTACCTCTGCGAGTTCGTCTCCGGCGATCCCGCCGATCACGACCACGAGGTGGACGACGCGCGCTGGATCTCGCTGGAAGAGGCGCGAAAGATCCTCAGCTATCCGGGGGAGCGGGCGATGATCGAACGCGCGCTGTCGATCCTGGCGGCGAACGGGTAGGGTGCCCCGTCGATGCAGGTCCTGAACTTCTACTCCACCGTCTTCGCGGACCAGATGAAACGCGGCCGCAAGACGGCCACGATCCGGCTCGGCGACAAGCGCCACAAGTACCGCAAGAACCAGCTGGTGCTCGTCACGGTCGGGTACCAGTACTCCCCGCGCGAGAAGCTCTTCCACGCGGTGATCGACCACGTCGAGGTCAAGCGCGTCAAGGACCTGTCCCCGCGCGAGATCGAGCACGACAACCCGGAGTTCCGGCGCACGGACGAGCTGGTCCACTTCCTCGAGCAGATCTACGGCCGCGAGGTGTCGCTCGAGGACACGGTGACCGTCGTGCGCTTCTCGCAGATCGTCGAGAACCCGCCGGACCTGCAGGACCGGTTGCGGGGCGTCGGCGGCGCGCAGAACTAGGCTTCGGCTCGATCAGAACTGCGGCGGCCCGTAGGACGCGGCCGCGTCGTACACCGCCGGCGCGGGCGGCGGCGTGTACACGGCCGGCGCGCGCCGCCGGGGCTCCGGCGCGGCCGCCAC
>DATMVH010000616.1:0-2250 GCA_035563395.1 Solirubrobacteraceae bacterium | reverse complement strand
CGGCCGCGAGCTCGAGCGCCCCGCTCTGCGCCCGCTCGCGCCGTACCTTTGGACGGCGTGGCGACGCGGCGGCCGTCCCGCCCTCCACACCGCCGCCCCGCCCGCGCGCTTCGCGTGGAACCGCCTCACGCCCGGCGAGCTCGGGCTCGAGCTCACGACGCTCCTCGCGCTCGCGGCCGTCGGGACGTTCGCGTTCGCGATGCTGGCGATCGAGCTCGACGCGGGGGAGTTGCTGCCGTTCGATCGCGCGTCGCTCGACGTCGCGGACCGGCTCCATACCGGCGTCGGGGAGGCGGCGGCCGCGGGGATCGCCTCGCTGGGGTCGCTGCGCGCCACCGCCGTCGCGGTGGGCGCGACGATCCTCTGGGCGGTCTCACGGCGCCGGGCGGCGGACGCCGCCGCGCTCGCCACGGCGTCCCTCGCCACCGTCCTGATCGCCGGGATCAGCGCGGAGTGGGTCGAGCGCCCGCATCCACCGGCGTCGCTCGTCGCCGTGGAGGGCTTCGGGTTCCCGTCCGGCCACGCCGCCCGCGCGGTCGCGTGGGTCGCGTGCGCGGTCGTGCTCGTGCGCGGCGGTCATCGCCTGGCAACCCGGTTCGCCGCCGTCGCGGCCGCCGCCGCGCTGGCGATCGCCGTCGCCGTCGCGCGCGTCTACCTGCGCGCGGAATACCTGTCGGACGCCCTCGGCGGCCTGGCCGTCGGCACAGCCGTGTTCGCGCTGACCGGCACGCTCGCGCTCGTCGTCACGTTCGTGCGGCAGAATGCGACGCCGACGTGAGCAACCAGACAATGACCTATGTCGTCGCGGGCGCCGCCGCGGGTCTCTCGCTGATCGTCTGGGCGGCGCTCGTGCTCGTCCCGGCCTGGACGTCGTTCTCCAGGCTCTGGGAGCGCCTCGTCGCGGTCGTCCTGAGCGTGTACGTCCTCGCGGCGTTCGCCCTCGCCGGCGCGCTGCTCGGCGGGGCGTTCCTGTGGTACTTCGACGAGTTGTAAGGACGCGTCTAGGCTGTTGGAGGTGACCGTTGGCCCGGACATCCGACCGGCGGTCGACCTCGGGGCGCTGGAAGCGATCACCGACGCGGTCGGGTCCGGGCTCGGATTGCCGGAGGTCGTCCGCGCCGCCGCGCGAGCGCTCGACGCCTCGCTCGTCCTCATGGACCACGCCGGCGCCGTCCTCGCGGTGGCCGCGCGGTCGTCGGCGGACGAGCGCGCGCTCATGGCCGACGTCCCGGGCGTCAGCACACACGAGTTGCGGGTGGGGGACGAGGCCGTCGGCCGCTTGCGCCTGCGCGGGCGGTCGGGCGAGCCGGCGCAGTCGCTCCTGCGGATCGTCACCACGCTGATCGCCTCGGAGGTCGAGCGGGTCCGGGCGCCCGAACGGGCGAGCGCGGCGGCGCAGGAGGCCTTCGTGCACGCGGTGCTCGACCGTTCGGTCGCGGACCGCGCCGCGATCGTGGGGCGGGCGGCCGAGGTCGGGCTGGACCTCGAGGGAGGGGCGGTCGTCGTCGTCGTGCGCGCGCACCACTTCGCCCCGACCGAGGACGACTCGCGGGCGCGCGTCCTCGGCGCCGCGGAGCGCGCGGCCCGTGCCGCGGCGTCCGGCTCCATCGCCGCGATCGCCGACCGGGCGGGGCAGATCGTCGTGATGAGTCCGGCGAGCGACGACGTCGCGGCGCGGCGGGTCGCCGACGCGATCGCCCGCGAGCTCCAGGCCGGCGTCCACGGCTTCACGTTCGCGGTCGGCCACTCCCGCGTCGCGCTCGATCCCGTCGATCTCTACCGCGCGGGCAACGAGGCGCTGCTGGCCGCCAACGTGGCGGAGCCCGCCGCGACGGGCGAGCCGCGCGCGACGCCTCCCGTGCTGGCCTTCGAGGCGACCGGCGCCTACCGGCTCCTGCTGCCGGCGATGAGCGAGGACCCAGGCGAGCTGCAGCGCTTCTACGCGGAGACGGTCGAGCCGCTGGTCGCGTACGACGACCAGTACGAGACCGACCTCGTGCAGACGCTCGAGACGTTCCTGGAGTGCGACGGCAACGTGGCGAACACCGCGGCGCGGCTCTTCACGCACCGGCACACGATCCGCTACCGGCTCGAGCGCGTGCGCGACCTGTGCGGCCTGGACGTCGCGTCGACGGACGGGCGGGAGAAGCTGGGGCTGGGCTTGAAGGCCATGCGCGTGCTGGGCATCGCCGCGCCGCGCGGGCCGGCGACGGAGGCCGGCGCCGGCGCCGGGCGCGTGCCGCGCGGCCC
>DATMVH010000615.1:0-2228 GCA_035563395.1 Solirubrobacteraceae bacterium | reverse complement strand
AGGCGCCGCTGCCGGAGCCGGCGGCCGGCGACGCGCCGTGGGCGCGGGCGTTCGGGGCGATCAGCGTCGCCGCCTACCCGGGCGCGATCGCCGTGCGCGGGAAGGAGGTCTTCCTCGGCGGCGAGTTCACGCTCCAGATGGCCGGCATGCCGGACTACACGTACGTCCGCATCGCGCACTGGGACGGGGTCGGGTGGCGGCGCATGGGCGACGGCGTGGACGGGACGGTGCGCGCGATCGCGGTCGTGGGCGAGGAGGTGTACGCCGGCGGCGAGTTCGCCGCGGCCGGCGGCACGCCCGCCGCGAGCCTCGCGCGCTGGGACGGCACCGCGTGGTCGGCGGTGGCCGGCGGCGTGCGCTCGAGCGTCGCGTGGATCCAGGCGTCCGTCCGCGCGCTCGCCTCCGACGGCACGAGGCTCTTCGTCGCCGGCGTCTTCGACTCCGTCGGCCCCGAGGACGACCCGGTGGCGGCGAACGGCTTCGCCGTGCTCGACCTCGGCACGGGCGCGTGGGAGACCTACGACGGCGGGCTGTGGTCGGCGGGCGAGCCCGGCGAGGGACGGGCGCTGGCGCTCGCCGGCGACCGGCTCTACGTCGGTGGCTCGTTCGACCGCGCGGGCGCCGTGGACACCGCGGGCTTCGCCGCGCTCGACCTTCCCGCCGGCCGGTGGGAGGGATTCGGCGCCGGCGTCCGCAACGGGGACTTCCCCGGCACCGTCGACAGCCTCGCCGTCGCCGCGGCGACCGGCACCGTCTTCCTCGGCGGCCGGTTCACGCACGCGGACACCGTCGAGACGTGCGGGGTCGCGACCTTCGGCGGCGGGAAGTACGGCTCGCTCGGCGGGTTCACCTACTACGACGGGACGACCGGCGTGAACGTGGTGGCGCTCGCCCACGCCGGCGGCCGGCTCCACGCCGCGGGCGAGTTCACGGCCGCGGGCGGCGTTCCCGCACAGCACTGGGTCATGCACGACGGCACGGCCTGGAGCGTCCCCGCGGAGGTGAGCAACCCGGTGCTGGCGCTCGCCGCGTACGGCGACGGCGTCGTGGTCGCGGGCACGTTCGGGTACTCGGGCGCGCTCCGCGTTCCGCACGCGGGAATCTGGACCCCCGGCGGGTGGCAGACGTTCGGGCAGGGCGTCGCCTACGACCCGTATGCGGACACGAGCGTGTTCGCGCTCGCGGCCACGGACTCCGGGGTGTACGCGGGCGGCTACTTCGACCAGGTCGGCCCCGTGCCGGTGGCGTCCGTGGCGGAGTGGCGGGACGGGAGGTGGCGCGACATGGCCGGCGGCGTCCAGTCGCCCAGCGCGCTCGGCGAGGTCTTCGCCATGCTCGCGGTCGGCGACGAGCTCTACATCACCGGTCAGTTCGAGACGGCCGGGGGCGTCGCGGCGGCGAACATCGCGCGCTGGGACGGGGAGCGCTGGTGGCCGCTGGGCGCGGGCATCCAGGGCATGGGCCTCGCGCTCGCGATGCTCGCCGGCCGGCTGTACGTCGGCGGCGGGTTCTACCTCGCCGGCGACGTGCCCGCCTACAACGTCGCGTCGTGGGATCCCGCGACGGAGACCTGGAGCGCCGTCGGCAGCGCGCCGGTGTACGACGGGCAGGTCCTCGCCCTCGCGGGGCTCCGCGACCGCTACCTCGTCGTCGGCGGCGGGTTCACCAAGCTCTACGCGGGCCGCTTCCAGGTCAGCAACCTCAACAGCATCGTGCTCTTCGACACGCACGCCCCGCCGGAGCCGGCGAACCCGTGGGCGGGCTACTCGCGGCTGCCCGGCGTCACGACGGGGTGGATGGCCGGCGTCGTGCAGGCGATGCGGGTGATCGGGGACGACCTCTACGTCGGCGGCGCGTTCAGCGAGGCGGGCGTCGAGGCGTGGGCGGATCCGCCGGTCGAGGGCTTCCCGGCGGCGAACCTGGCGGTCTGGCGTTACCGGGGCGGCGAGCCCGGCAAGGAGTGGTCCGCGCCGGCCGGCACCGATCAGGCCGTGACCGCCTTCGACACGCTCGACGGGCGCTCGCTCGTCGTCGGCGGCTGGTTCGGGTCGGCGGGCGGGCTACCCGCCGGGGCCGTCGCCGAGCTCGATCCGGCGACCGGGACGTGGACGACCTACGGCAGCGGCATCGGCTTCGGCGCGCGCGGCGGGCGGCAGGCGCAGGCCCTCGCGCAGAGCGCGGCGGCCGGGCTGTGGGTCGGAGGGACCTTCACCGTCGCGGGCGGCGCG
>DATMVH010000614.1:0-5476 GCA_035563395.1 Solirubrobacteraceae bacterium | reverse complement strand
CGACCGGCCCGTCCACCGCGATCCGGATCCCGAGGGACTCGCGGGCGGGCGCGCGCGGATGACGCCGCCGGACGCGCGGCCCGAGCGGTAGCCGCACCGCCGCTCAGCGCTTGCGGATCGGCGCGTAGTCGGCCATGAGCTTGCGCTCCGACCGGTCGCCGGCGAAGCGCACCACCACGATCCCGCCGGGCTCCACGCCGGTCACCACGCCGTCCCCGAACGCGGCGTGGATCACGTCGTCGCCCATGCGGAAGACCTGCCCGGCGCCGTCGGGCTCCCGCCGCCCGCCGAGCGCCTCCGCGGACGCCGCCGCGGCCGTCGCCCACGACGCGACGCGCCCGGATCCGGCCGGGCGGCCGATCCCCACCGCGTTGCGATCCGGCTGGTCGGTCAGCTCGCGCGGGATCTCGTCGACGAAGCGCGAGCGGACCCCGAACGAGTTCGCGCCGAACGCGTTGCGGCGCCGCGCGTACGTGATGTAGAGGTCGCGCATCGCGCGGGTGATGCCGACGTAGGCGAGCCGCCGCTCCTCCTCGACGTCGCCCTCGTCCAGCGCCCGCGAGTGCGGGAACACGCCGTCCTCGCAACCGATCATGAAGACGATCGGGAACTCGAGGCCCTTGGCGTTGTGGAGGGTCATCAGCGTCACGAGCCCCTCGTCGTCGCGCCGCTCGTCCGCGTCGGAGAGCAGGGCGATCTGCTGGAGGAACTCGCCGACGCCGCGTGTCTCGTCCGGCGCGGTCGCGTCGTACTCGCGCGCCACGCGCACGAGCTCCTCGAGGTTCTCGATCCGGCCCTGCGCCTCGATCGTGCGCTCGGCCTGCAGGGCGTCGGTGTAGCCCGTCTCGCGGAGCATCTCCTCCAGGAGGTCGCCGACCGGCGCCTCGCCCGCCGCGCGCTCGCGCAGCCGCTCCATCACGGACATGAAGCGCCCGATCGCCTTCTGGGCGGCCTTGCCGAGCATGGGCACCTGCTCGGGGTGCTCGGCCGCCTCCCACGGGGTGATGCCGGTCGTGTCGGCGTGGGCGAGGATGCGCGAAAGCGACGTCTGCCCGATTCCGCGCTTCGGCGAGTTGGCGACGCGGGTGAACGCGCCGCCGTCCGCCGGGTTCACGAGGAACGTGAGATACGAGATCGCGTCCTTGATCTCGGCGCGCTCGTAGAACTTCGTGCCGCCGATCACCTGGTAGCCGATCTGCGCGCGGACGAGCATGTCCTCGAGCACCCGCGACTGCGCGTTCGTGCGGTAGAAGACGGCGATCTCCGCGCGCGAGACGCCCTCGTCCACGAGCCGCTCGACCTCCGCGACCACGAAGCGCGCCTCGGCGTGCTCGTCGGCGAGCTCGCGGACCTTGATCGGGTCGCCCTCGCCGACCTCCGTCCACAGCGACTTGACCTTGCGGCCGCGGTTGTTGGACACCACCGCGTTGGCGGCGCTCAGGATGATCTGCGTCGAGCGGTAGTTCTGCTCGAGGCGGACGACGTGCGCGTCGGGATAGTCGTCCTCGAAGTCGAGGATGTTGCGGATGTCGGCTCCGCGGAAGGCGTAGATGGCCTGGTCATCGTCGCCGACCACGGCCAGGTTCCGGTGCTCGCTGCTCAGCAGCTGGAGCCACCGGTACTGCGCGTGGTTCGTGTCCTGGTACTCGTCGACGAGGATCCAGCGGAACGCGCTCGCGTAGCGGTCGCGGACCTCCTGGAAGAGCTCGAGCACGTTGACCGCGCGGAACAGCAGGTCGTCGAAGTCCATCGCGTTCGCGCGGTGCAGCTCGCGCTCGTACTGCTCGTAGACGTCGGCCACGGTCTGCTCGAAGAAGGAGCCGACGAAGCCGCGGTAGTCGTCGGCCGAGCGCAGCTTGTTCTTCGCGTCGGAGATCTGGGCCTGCATCGCCCGCGGGGTGAAGCGCTTCGGGTCGATGTCGAGGTCGTCGACGACCTTCTTGATCACGCGGCGCGAGTCGGCGGCGTCGTAGATGGTGAACTGGCGCGTGTAGCCGAGCCGGTGGGCGTCGGCGCGCAGCATGCGGGCGCACGCGGAGTGGAAGGTCATCACCCACATGGCCCGCGTAGCGCGGCCGACGAGCAGCTCGACGCGCTCGCGCATCTCCTGCGCCGCCTTGTTGGTGAAGGTGATGGCCAGGATCTCGTCCGCGCGCGCCCGGCCCGTGCGCAGCAGCCACGCGATCCGGTGCGTGAGCACGCGTGTCTTGCCCGACCCCGCGCCGGCGAGGATGAGCAGCGGACCCTCGCCGTGCGTCACCGCCTCGCGCTGCGGCGGGTTCAGGCCCTCGAGGAGGGCGTCGACGCGATCTTTCGTCTCGGGCGGCACCGGTTCGTTCGCACGCTAGCGCGCGCCGAGGACGGCCCCGGGTCAGGCGGGCGCGTGCTCGAACGGGAGGTTCATGGCGAAGACCTTCTCGGGCTCGACGAGGAACACGATGCCGGACCGCATGGGGAACGGCCGGCCGGTGTAGCGCCGGGCGAGCCGGTCGATGACCACGAGCGCGGGCTCGCCGTCGAGTCGCTCCACCACGCGCCCGCGGATCTGCGCCATCCGGTACGGCGCGTCGTGGTCGGTGATCGACATCGCGACGCGCGGGTCCGCCTCGAGGTTGCGCGCCTTCCGGGTTCCCGGCTGCGTGAAGAAGGCGATCTGGTCGCCCTCCAGGCCGACCCAGACGGGCACGGAGTGCGGCGCGCCGCTCGGCAGCACGGTGGCGACGTGGGCGAAGTTCGCGCCCGCGAAGAGCGCGCGGACGTCGTCGGGAAGCTCGGCCATGCCGGCGATCCTCCCATGCCAGCATGCCCGCGTCATGGGATTCTCCGACGCCATCCGCTCCGCCTGCGCGCGGGTCGCCGCGCGGGCGCGGCACGTCCGCATCGTGGAGGAAGCGATCGAGCCGTACGCGGCCACGCTGCCCGCCGAGTCGCCGCCTGCGCCCGACCTCCCGCCCGGGGCCTCGGACGAGGATCGGGCGGCGTTCGGGCTGCAGCTCAACGCGGTGAACTTCGGCTCGGGCTGGTTCCCGACGCTCCGCAAGCCGCCGGGCCTGTCCGGGTTCCGCACGGTCGAGGCGGCGCTGCGCGCCCGCGGGCCGTGGCGCGCCGAGGAGCTCGTCGCGCTCGACGCGCCCGCGGTCGCGGCCACGTTCGGCCAGGACGCCGGCCACGAGCTCATGGCGCTGTTCGCGCGGGCCCTGCGCGAGCTCGGCGACCACGTGCTGGCCGAGCACGGCGGCTCCTTCCTCGCGCTGGCACGCAGCGGGAACGGGTCGGCGGAGGCGCTGGCGCGCCGGCTCGGCGAGCTGCCGATGTGGCGCGACGTCTCGCACCACGACGGCCAGCCGGTGCCGCTGTTCAAGCGGGCGCAGCTCGCGGCCGCGGACCTGCACCTCCAGGGCATGGCGCCCGCGGCCGACCTCCGCGCGCTGACGCTCTTCGCCGACAACCTCGTTCCCCACGTCCTGCGGCTCGACGGCGTGCTCGAGCTCGAGCCGGAGCTCGTGGCGCGGATCGACCGCGAGGAGCTGCTCGAGCATGACTCGCCGGAGGAGGTGGAGATCCGGGCGTGCGCGGTGCACGCGGTCGAGCTCCTCGTCGCCGCGCGCGGCGGGACGACCGCGACCGCGGTGGACAACGTGCTGTGGCACCGCGGCGGCGGCGCGCGCTACAAGGCGCGGCCGCGGCACCGGGCGCGGACGACGGCGTACTGAGCACGGTTGCAAGCGCGTGTTGCACGGGCGCAAGCCCGCTGCAACCGCCCGGGCGCAGGCTGCGCGGCACGTCGACCGTCCACCGCCTTCGAGGAGGCAACCGTGTCCATCCAGCTTCAGCCCCGCAGCGTCCCGAGCCGGCCCGCACCCATGGCGCACCGCCATCGCCCGCGCAACGCGGTCGTCGCCGGCCTCGTGGTCGTGCTCGCCGCCGGCACCTACGTCACCACGCAGACCATGGTGAGGACGACCGCCCCCGACCCGGCACCCGTGTCCCGCGCCGAGGCGATCGGGCAGTACCGCCAGAACATCGAGGCGCTCTACCGGCCGCGGCCGGCGATCGCCACCGACCCGCGCGCCATCGAGCAGCACCGCCAGACCACCGAGGCGCTCTACGGGCGGCAGCCGGCGATCGGCACCGCCCTCCCGCGCGCGCGCGCCATCGAGCAGCACCGCCAGACCACCGAGGCGCTCTACGGGCCGCAGGCCGAGCGGTAGGCCCCTCGCGGGTCCGCCGAGGTTGGGTTACGGTCAGCAGAGAGCGCGATGGAGTTCCGGATCCTCGGTCCGTTGGAGGTGCGCGACCGGCGCGGCGTGGTGACATTGGGCGGCAGCAAGCCGCGGGCGGTCCTCGCCGTCCTGCTGCTTCATCCCAACGAGCCGGTCAGCGCGGAGCGCCTCGCGCTCGCGCTGTGGGGCGAGGACGCCGCGGCCGGCGCCGTCCGCACCGTCCAGGTGCACGTGTCGCGCCTGCGCAAGGCGCTCGGCGATCCGGACGTCATCGCCACCACGCCGGCGGGCTACCGGCTCCGCGTGCTGCCGGAAGAGCTCGACGCGCTGCGCTTCGCCCGAGGGACGGCCGAGGGACGGAGCGCGCTCGAGCGCGGCGACCCCGGGCGAGCCGCCGCCCTCCTGCGCGAGGCGCTCGCGCTCTGGCGCGGCCCGGCGTTGGGGGACCTGGCGTTCGAGCCCTTCGCGCAGGCCGAGATCGCGCGCCTCGAGGAGCAGCGGCTGTCGGCGCTCGAGGCGCGGATCGAGGCGGAGCTCGCGTGCGGTCTCCACCGCGCGCTCGCCGGTGAGCTCCAGCAGCTCGTCGCCGACCATCCCACCCGTGAGGGGTTCGCGCACCTGCGCATGCTCGCGCTCTACCGCAGCGGCCGCCAGGCGGAGGCGCTCGACGCCTACCGGGAGGCGCGCACGGTGCTGGTAGCGGAGGTCGGCGTGGAGCCCGGCCCGGAGCTGCGCCACCTCCATGAGGCGATCCTGCGCCAGGACCCGTCGCTGAACCCGCCGGTCGCGGCAGAGCTGCCGGCTGAGCTGGACGCCGACGCGGCGGCGCCGCTGATCGGCCGCGATGCCGCACTGGCGCGGTTGCGCGCGCACTGGGAGCAAGCGCGGATGGGCGGCGGGCGGCTCGTTGCGGTCGTCGGAGGCGCCGGTATGGGCAAGACGCGGCTCGCGGCGGAGCTGGCGGGCGACGTGCACCGCAATGGGGCCGACGTCCTCTACGGGAGCGGCCGGCAAGCCGCGGCAACGGTTGCGGCGGTGCTCGAGCGAGCCCTCAGCGCCTCGCGCCCGACGTTGGTGGTCGTCGACGACGCCGACCGGGCCGGTACGGAGGTGCCGGCCCGGCTGGCGAAGGCCGCGCAGAAGCTCGCCGGCGTCCCCGTCCTCGTGGTCGCCACGGCCGGGGATGCGCAGGCGCTCGGCCTGAACGGGCACGACGCGCTGCTCCTCGAGCCGCTGGGCGCGGACGCGGTCCG
>DATMVH010000613.1:0-3553 GCA_035563395.1 Solirubrobacteraceae bacterium | reverse complement strand
CCCCCGACCGCGATGAGGACGCGCGCCGCGCCCGTCCGGCAGGGCCCGACCGTATGAACGACGCTCCGGGCCGCACCGGCGACGCTCGGTACCGCGGCGACGACGCTCCGGACCGCACCGGCGATGCTCCCTACCGCACCGGCCGGTTCGGCGGCGGCGCGCGTGGGCCGGACGCGCGTCCCGGCGTTCAGCGCGACCCGGACGGCGAGGCCCGTGTGGGCGCGGCTTCGCCGGACCGCCTGGACACAGTGCCGCCGCACGCCACGCGCCGTGCCTTCGCGCCGGCACACGACGCCGCGCAGGAACCGACACGACGGCTCGCCCCGCCGCTCGACGGCGCGGTGCCCCCCGGCGCCGGCGACCTCGACCTCGACTTCGCGGCGAGTTCGCGGCCGACGGCGGGAAGTGCACGGCGGACGGTCGTCATCGAAGGACGGCCCGACGGCGTCCCGCGGCTGCTGCCCGAACGCCGCCGCCCGCCGCGCACGGTCGCGGAGCGCGTCGGCCCGCGTCCGGAGCGGATCGTCGCGTGGGCGTTCGCGCTGGGCCTGCTCCTGATCCTCATCGCGATCGCGACGGCGGACGCCGCGACCATCTGAGTCGCCGCCGGCCGCGTGTCCCGCCGGCGCCCACGCGCCGCTCATCCATCCCTCCACCCCGACCGCCTTCCCGCGGCCTCGCGGCCCCGAGTCGCTTGCAGCCCCGCGCGGCGGTACCTAGACTTACTACTTGTAAGAGCGCTGATCCGGTGCGGTTGCCGGAGCGCTCGGGTTCCGCATCCCACGGTAGGGGCTTCCATGAAGACGCAGATGTCCCGATTCCACATCCACGACGACCTCTCGGCCCCCGAGGGGTCGCTGCCGCTGCTCAAGGCCGCGATGGCGTCGGCGGGGCAGTTGCCGAACTTCCTCGGCGTCCTCGCCGGGTCGCCGGCGGCGCTGCGGGCGTACGCGCGCTTCCGCTCCGAGCTGCGTCACGGCACGCTGGCGCTGCCGACGCTGGAGCGGATCAGCCTCGCGATCGCGGAGCACTACCGCAGCCAGCCCGGGATCGCCATCCACACGCGGACGGCGCGCCAGGCGGGGCTCGGCATCGACGAGGTCGCCCTCGCGCGCGAGTGGGACTCCAAGGACCCGCGCGAGGCGGCGCTGCTCCGCTACCTCCGCGCGCTCGTCGAGCAGCGGGGCCACGTCCCCATGCACCTGCACGAGGAGGCGCGCGAGGCGGGGTGGACGGACGAGCAGCTGATCGAGTCGCTGGCCGTCGTGTCGCTCGAGTCCTTCACGGCGATGATGAACGTCGCGGGCGAGGTGCCGGTGGACGGGTCCGCCGAGGCGACGCGCGTTCTGCGCGCGGCGTAGCATCCACGGCATGGCCGCGGGTTCGCGCCGCCGCGTCGCCGTCGCGACCTTGGAGCCCGATCCCCCCGGGGCGCGCTGCTGTCCCCGCCTGCACGAGGCGGTCGAGCTCGTCGGGAAGCGCTGGTCGGGCGCGATCATCGCGGTCCTGCTCGAGGGTGGGCGCATGCGCTTCTCGGAGATCGGGCAGGCCATCCCGCAGCTCTCCGACCGGCTCCTGTCGGAGCGGATGAAGGAGCTCGAGGCGCGCGGGATCGTCGAGCGCCACGTCCACGCCGACTCGCCCGTGCGGGTGGAGTACGAGCTGACGGACATGGGGCAGGAGCTCGCGCCCGCGCTCGCCGAGCTCAAGGGCTGGGCGCACCGCTGGCTGAGCTGAGCGTCGCGGGCCTGGACGCGATGTCCAACGACGGGCGTGCCGCGACCGTCTAGGCTCCGGCCGCACATGGACCAGCCGCGCACGAGAGAAGACGTCATCGCGCTCGCCGAGGAGCACAACATCCGGTTCATCCGGTTGTGGTTCACGGACATCCTCGGCCAGCTCAAGTCGTTCTCGATCAACGCCGCGGAGCTCGACGACGCCTTCGAGGGCGGCATGGGCTTCGACGGCTCGTCGATCACCGGCTTCAACGCCATCGAGGAGTCGGACATGATCGCCATGCCCGACCCCACGACCTTCGCCGTGCTCCCGTGGCGGCCGGAGGACGGCGGCGGCGGCGTCGCGCGCATGTTCGCCGACATCCGCACGCCCGAGGGCGAGCCGTACGAGGGCGACCCGCGGCACATCCTCCGCCGGGCCGAGGACCGGATGCGGGAGATGCGGTTCGACCACTTCCACGTGGGGCCGGAGCTCGAGTACTTCCTGTTCCGCGACAGCCGCGGCACGGAGGTGCTCGACGAGGGCGGCTACTTCGATCTCACGACGCTCGACGCCGGCTCCGACGTCCGTCGCGAGACCGTGCTCGCGCTGGAGAAGCTCGGCATCTCGGTGGAGTACTCCCACCACGAGGTCGGTCCGAGTCAGCACGAGATCGACATGCGCTACGCGGACGCGCTGAAGATGGCCGACGACTGCATGACGTACCGCATCACGGTCAAGGAGTACGCCATGAAGTACGGCTGGCATGCCACGTTCATGCCCAAGCCGCTCTTCGGCGAGAACGGCTCGGGGATGCACACGCACCAGTCGCTGTTCAACGGCGACCGCAACGCGTTCTACGACGCGGACGACAAGTACTTCCTGTCGGACGTCGGCAAGGCGTTCATCGCGGGACAGCTCCGCCACGCGCGCGAGATCTGCTCGATCTTCGCCCAGTGGGTGAACTCTTACAAGCGCCTCGTGCCCGGCTACGAGGCGCCGGTCTACGTGGCCTGGTCGCGCCGCAACCGCTCCGCGCTCGTGCGCGTGCCGCTCTATCACCCGGGCAAGGAGCAGGCCACGCGGATGGAGCTCCGCTGCCCGGACCCCGCCTGCAACCCGTACCTCACCTTCGCCGTCCTCCTGCAGGCGGGCCTCGAGGGGGTCGAGAAGGGGTACGAGCTGCCCGAGCCGATGGAGAAGAACCTCTACCACCTCGCGCCGGACGACCGCCGCCGGCTGGGCATCGAGCAGCTGCCGGAGACGCTGGGGGAGGCGATCGAGCTCACGGCGGAGTCCGAGCTCGTCCTGCGGACGCTGGGCGAGCACACGTTCAACCGCTTCGTGGAGATCAAGCGGCAGGAGTGGGAGGACTACCGCGTGCAGGTCACCCCGTGGGAGCTCGAGCGCTACCTGTCGATCCTCTGAGCCTTACTCCGCGAGCGCCGCGATCGCGTCCTCGCGGCTGCCGACAACCCGCAGCGCCCGCCCGACCGCCTCGAGCCGGAAGAGCGGCAGCGCGTCGTGGTCCCGGATCACGACGAAACCGGCGCGGCGCTCCGCGGCCGCCCGCGCCTGCCGCAGAAGCAGGTTGAGGCCCGACGAGTCGAGGTAGCGGACGCCGGAGAGGTCGACGACGACGGCCGGGGCGCCGGCGACGAGCTCCGCGACGCGCCGCTCCGCCGCCTCGGCGTTGGAGAAGTTGATGTCGCCGCGCAGCAGCACGAGGCGCGCGCGGCCGAGCCGGCTCGCTTCGACGGCCACGTCGGCGGTGACGGCGGCGTCCGTTTCGCGGCTGCGCCGGCGGCCGGGCTCGGCGTCGTCGGTGTCGCCGGCC
>DATMVH010000612.1:0-2930 GCA_035563395.1 Solirubrobacteraceae bacterium | reverse complement strand
CCGGCGTGCGGTCCCGCGTTCCCGGCGACGGTCAGGCGGCCGCCGGCCATCCCGGCGCCGAGCCCGGCGACGCGCGCCAGGTCGCCCTCGGCGCGCAGCTCCCCGGCGCCCTCGCCCGAGACGGCGAACAGCTCGCCGAGCGTGGTGCGCCGGTTGCCGTGGAACAGCTCGATCCGCTCGATCTCCGCGCGGCTCAGGCCCGCGAGCCGGTCCGGGGTGACGCCCTCGGCGTCCACGGGCGCGGCCGGCGGCTCGCGCAGCGTGAGCGTGAGGGTCACGGCAGCAGCTCCCGCAGCGGGAAGTGGTGCTGGCCGAGGCTGCCGCCGTAGTTGCCGGCGGTGATCTGGCGCGCCCCGGCCTGTGCCGCCGCGGCGAGGCCGACGCGCATCGCCTCCCGCACCGGCTCGGCCGCGAGCCCGTCGATCACGATCTCGAGCACCGAGCCGACGCCCTCCGGGACCTGCGTGTCGCCGACCTGCGCGCGCAGGGTCGGGCACAGCTCGTGGTTCGTCGAGGCCATCAGCGACTCGTAGCGGGACCCGACCTTGCTGCCGCTGCGGGCGATGCCGCCGGGGAACGGCAGGATCGCGCCCTCGACCGCCCGCATCGCCTCGGCCGCCGCCTCCGCCGCCCGCAGCGCGCCCGCCGCGTCCTCGGCGAGGATGATCAGGTTGCCGCCGCCGACGCCCTTCACGATCCCGAAGCGCTCCTCGACGAGGAACTCGCCCTCCATCACGGGGATCCGCCAGTAGCGCCGGCCGGCCAGCACCTTGCTCGCCTGCCAGCCGTCGCCGAAGAAGCGCAGCTGCCCGCCGACGTTCACCTCCTCGTCGGCCTCGAGGCCGTTGAAGCAGGCGGTGGTCGGGCAGGTCAGCACGGTCTGCCCGACGCGCTCCACGAGCCGCTTGGCGAGGCCGTCCCGGTCCGGCGCGAAGAGCAGCACGGACACCCCCGGGCGCCCGTCGGGCGTCTCGGCCACGTCGAGCTCGCGCTCGATCCCCGCCTCGCACTTGCAGCCGATCACCGACGTGGCGAAGCCCGTGAGGGAGCGCGCGGCGTGGCCGGCCCAGCGCGGCGAGCCGGCGGTGACGACGATCCGCGCGCCCCACATCGTGAACGCCTCGGCGAACGTGTCGACGACCTCGCTCGCGCCGATCCGCATCACGCCGGCCGCCCCGCCTCGACGCGCCGCGCCGGCTCGAGCAGCCACGGCTCGCGCACCGGGTAGCTGTCGAACTGGACGCTGTAGCGCTCCTCGAACCGGTCGCGCAGCACGTCGTCGACCGCCGGGTCGTACGGCGCCGACACGCGCAGCAGGTCGCCCGGGATCGCCTCGACCAGCTCGCCCTCGCGCACCACGACGCGGCCGCCCTTGATCACGTGGCGCGGGGTGGCGAACATCGCCTCGCGATCCTCGCGCTCGTCGTAGATCGTCACGTCGGCGTCCGCGCCGACGCCGAGGTGGCCCTTGTCGCGCAGGCCGAGCAGCCGCGCCGGCCCGGCGCGCGTGACGATGGCGATCTCCTCGAGCGTGTACTCGCGCTCCAGGTCGTCGAGCAGCACGGTGCTGCGGATCGCCCGCTTGTTCGCCCGCCGCAGCTGCTCGTTGCGGAACTCGCGGTCCATGAGGAGCCGGATGAGCTTCGGGTAGCTGAGGAACGAGCCGCCGTTCGGATGGTCCGTCGAGAGCACGATCCGCCACGGGTCGCGGTTGAGCAGGAACAGCTCCAGCCCGATGCCCCACTGCAGCGCGTGCACGTAGTTCTTCTCGCGGTAGGTGAAGGGCACGATCCCGCAGCCCGTCTCGACCTCCGTGTCGGCGTTGACCCACTTGCCGCCGGTGACGTCGCGCAGCAGCGCGGACACCGGGGCGTCGGCGGTCATCGTCGTCGCCGGGCCGAACATCACCTGGCCGACGTCGGCGCTGAGCTCCGGGTGGGCGCCGAGGTACTCGGCCAGGTCCGGCGCGCGCGAGCGCGGGCGCCCGCCCGGCCGGCCGCCGTAGGCGTGGAACTGGAGGTGCGCGAGGTGCGCGCGCCGCCCCTCGAGCGTGCGCAGGGTGTCGAGCGTCGTGCGCCAGTTCCCGGCGACGCCGAGGTTGTTGCAGTGGACGTGGACCGGGTGGGGGAGGCCGAGGTCGTGCACGGCACCGGCGATCGCGTCCAGCACCCGCCGCGGCGTGATGCCGAGGACGTCGTCGTCGAGCGACGTGACGTTGCCGTTGCCGTGCTTCCAGCGCTCGACGCCGCCGGGGTTGACGAGCTTGACCCCGTAGCCGCCGGTCGCCTCCAGCCACCAGGCGATCGCGTCGCGCACGCGCGCCGGGTCGCGCCGGATGAGGTCGAACAGCGCGAGGTTGTTGCCCATGAGGACTAGGAAGGCCGCGTCGATCATCGGCGTGTCGCGCAGCTCGGAGAGCACGTGTCGGGCCGCGAGCGGCGGCGCCGCCGCCTCCACGACGGTCGTGTAGCCGAGCAGGGCGTAGCGGTAGCCGGTCACGAAGGTCGACGGCACCGTGCCGCCGGTGCCGGACCGCATGACCGCGGTGCGGTCGGCGACGTCGCCGCGGTGCTCCTCCGGCGCCAGGCGGCGCGCGGCGTTCACCTTCGGCCCGGCGATGTGGGCGTGGATGTCGACGCCGCCCGGCATCACCACCATGCTGCGCGCGTCGATCCGCGGCGCGTGCGCGGGGACGTCGTCGACGACCTTGCCGTCGTCGCCGAGGCAGACGTCGCGGACCTCCCCCGCCACGCCGTTGGCGGGGTCGTAGACGCGCCCGCCGGCGATGCGGAGCATCAGGCGACCGCCTTCCCGGCGCCGGCGAGGCGCGCCGTGATCGCCGCGAGCACCTCGTCGTCGCCCGGCCGCGAGGCGGCGAGCGGCGCGCGGAACGGGACCGGCACGCCGTCGAGCCGGTGCACGACGCCGGC
>DATMVH010000611.1:0-15580 GCA_035563395.1 Solirubrobacteraceae bacterium | reverse complement strand
GCCAGCGCGGCGGCGATGCTCCCCGCGCAGGCGACGCCGGCGACCCAGCCCACCGCGCCGAGCCCGACGGTCTCCGCCAGCACGCCGAGCAGCAGCAGCTGCGCGATCAGCCCGGTCGCCGGAGCGGCCCGGCTCGCCCGCATCGTGGCCGAGGCCGTGAGCACGTGCACCACGGGCCATACGCGGGCCGCCGCCGGTTGGTTGCGGCAAGATGCGGATCGATGGCGTCGCGGCGGGCACGGCCATGAGGCAGGACGACCGCGCGCCGTTCGAGCAAGCGCTGCACCGCGCGCGCGTGTCCGCCTTCGCGCCGGGCGAGTTCGTCGGGCAGGAGAGCTTCATGACGGCCGGCGAGATCCGCGCCCTGGCGGTGCAGGCGGGGGTCGGTCCGGGCGTCCGCGTGCTGGACCTGTGCTGCGGCGTGGCCGGCCCCGGGCGGTTCATCACGCGCGAGCTCGGCTGCTCCTACCTGGGGCTGGACGCCAGCGCGAGCGCCGTCGCCATCGCGCGCGAGCGCGCGGGCGACCTGCCCTGCCGGTTCACCGTCGGCGAGATCCCGCCGCTCCCCGCCGGCTCGTTCGACGTCGTGCTGCTGCTGGAGACGATGCTCGCCTTCGAGGACAGGGAGGCGCTGATCCGCGACATCGGCGCGGCGCTCCGACCCGGCGGGAGGTTCGCCTTCACGTTCGAGGCGGGGCCGCCGCTCACGACGGCCGAGCGGGCGGCGATGCCGGACGCCGACACGGTGTGGCTCACCCCGCTCGACGACATGTCCGCGTTCCTGGAGCGGGCGCGGCTCGTGGTCACGTGGCAGGAGGACCACAGCCGCGCGCACCAGGCCACGGCACAGGCGCTGGCGCGCGCGCTCGCCGCCGACGACCGGGCCATCGCCGCGCGAATCGGTCGCCGGGCGCTGGACGAGCTGCTCGCCGCCCACCGGCTGTGGAGCGCGTGGCTGGAGGCGGGGAGGGTGCGGAAGCTCGCGGTGGTGGCCGAGCGGTCCGCCGCCCCCGAGCCCGCCGACCGGTGAGGGCCGGACGCCGGCCCTCAGGCGGGGTGGTCGCCGTGCCCGCCGGGCGCGGGCGCGCCCGCGGCGTCGTCCTCGCCCGCCGGCGCCGGGGCGTGGCCGCCGTGCTCCGCGTCCGCCGGCGGCGGCGGGAGCGGATCGCGCGACGGGCGGCCGTCGCTCAGGCGCACCGGGCGGCTCGTCACGAGCGAGTTGCCGGTCCGCGTGGCGGTGAGCACGACGCGCGCGCGGGCGCGCGCACGGGCGGGAACGGTGAACGAGGCGGTGCCGCGGCGGTCGAGTCGCACGGGGGCGCCGACGCCGCGCCACATGAAGCGCGCGCGCCGGTACGTCTCGAGCCGCGCGTACAGCCCCGCACCGGACCCGGTGGTGCGCACCTGGACGCTCTTGCCGTGGTGGCCGCGCACGACCCGGAGCGTCACGCCGACGCGCGCCGCGACCCGCGGCGTCACGACCTTGCTCGTGCCGCCGGCCACGACGGCGCGGAAGGCGGTGCCCTGCTCGGCCGGCACGAGGGCGGAGAAGCCGCCGTCCTCCTCCGGCGTCGCGCTCACGCCGGTGTCGGTCCACGTCGTGCCGTCGAGCGTGCGCTCGATGCCGACGCGCGGCGTCCCCGCCGGCGCGCGGCCGGTGAGCTGGACGCTGTTGCCGGCGAGCACGGTGCCGTCCGGCGCCTCCAGGATCACGGGGAGCACGGTCACGTCGCCGTTCATGAAGGCGTGGATCGTGCAGCGGTACGCGTATGTCCCGGGCGCCGAGAAGGAGTACGAGAAGGCGGCCGCGCGCGCCAGCCGGCCGGACACGAAGGCGCCGGCGGCGGCGACGTCATGCTCCGTCAAGTCGTCGTTGCGCCACGTGACCTTCTCGCCCGTCAGCACGGTCGCGTGCGCGGGCGTGAAGTAGCGCCCCGGCATCGCGATCACCTGGTCGGCGTGCGCCGCGGCGGGCGCGGCGAGCGCCGCCGCCGCGGTCGCCGCGGCGGTCAAGGTCGCGAGACGGTGCCTCATCGACGCACCTGGTAGAGCCCGATCATGCCTTGCGCCATGTGTGCCTCCACGTGGCAGTGGTAGAGCCACGTGCCCGGCGAGCTCTCCCGCCAGCGCACGCGGAACGACTCCGCTGGACCGAGCGTCTTGGTGTCCATGGGCACGCCACTCGGGTCCCGCCACTTGTGGCCGTGCACGTGGAAGGTGTGGTGTTCGTCGCCCATCGCCAAGACGTCCCACTGGATCGTCTCGCCGACGCGGGCGCGAAACACGGGGGTATTCCCTACATAGGCCCTACCGTTAACCGCCTGAAAGGTCCCGAACGGGGCGAACATGACGACGAACTCGCGGTCGGCGCGCTTCTCGCGGCGGCCCGCGATCGAGATCGCTCCGTACATGCCGCCGGCGATGGATTCCTCCATCGACGTCGAGTGGTCGTGGTACGGCCACACGCCGCGCGAGCCGCGGTTGGCGTGCAGCGTGTAGACGACGCTCCGGCCGGGGCGGACGCGGCCGTCCCGGCCGGAGAAGCCCGGCACGTAGGCGCCGTCCGAGCGCGGGGTGTACTCGAACCCGTGGAAGTGCATCGAGTGGTCGGCGCGGCGCAGCGAGTCGCGGTTCTTGAAGTGGACCTTGACGGTGTCGCCCTCGCGCGCCTTGATCAGCGGGCCGGGGATGCGGCCGCTGCCGTGGCCGCGGTCGGGCGCGCCCATCGGGCGCCGCCAGCCGCGCGTGTAGCGGCGGTAGGTCACCGTCGGGAAGACCGTCTGGGCGGGCTCGAAGCGCGTGCCGTGGATGGCGTCGATCTGGTTAGGAACGGCGTTCCACGTGACCGGCTCCGCCGTGATCCAGACGTGGCGGGTCGCGGCGCCGGCGGCGCTCGGCGCCAGGACGGCCACGAGGGGCGGCAGCGCCAAGGCCGCCAGCCCTCGCCGGACGCGTGCGCCGGTCCGGTTACCGGACCCGGATCTCACCGTGCATCCAGGGGTGGACGACGCAGAAGTAGGAGAGCTCCCGGCCGCGCGGCGCGGTGACCTGGAACGAGATGCCCTGGCGCGGCGGGATGAACTGCGAGTCGCCCGGCTGGTCGAAGCCCTCCGCTCCGACGTCGACCAGCGGCACGCCGACCTCGCCCGTCTCCTGGTTGGCCCGGTGGGCCTCCATGAGCGGGCCGCCCACCGGGCAACCCTGGGGGTCGAAGCCGGTCGGCAGCTGGCCCTTGCGCA
Source organism: Solirubrobacteraceae bacterium (assembly GCA_035563395.1). Lineage (GTDB taxonomy): Bacteria > Actinomycetota > Thermoleophilia > Solirubrobacterales > Solirubrobacteraceae > DASQMT01. The sequence continues at coordinate 12,341 of DATMVH010000611.1, read as the reverse complement.
CGAGCGACAGCGTGTGCGGGTCCTGCGTGCGGCCGCGGTTGCGGACGCGAACCGTCGCGCCGGAGCGGACCGTGATCACGCGGGCGGTGAAGCGCTGGTTGTCCTCGACGGACGTGCCGGGGTTGAACTTGACGCCGCGCACGAGGGTGATCGCGTCGCGCGGCGCCTGGGCTGCGGCGTTGCCGGCGGCGAGGGGATGCTCCGAGCACAGCGGTGGCGCACATCGCCACCGTGAGACGTCGGGTCATATGGGAAAATTCCTCCTTGCGGGTCCGGGCGGGCCGCCCGCTCCTTGCGGGCGCCGAATGCGTCGCGCAGCCTAAAGAGACCCTATACGGCCCACATCCTCCTCGCGGAGTATTCGCGACCGTCCGCTGGGAGGACGCCGGACGCGTCACATCGCGCGGGTAGGCTGGCCCGCGTGCAGCCGCTGGCCGAGCTCACCACGCTGCGGCTGGGCGGCCCGCCCCGCCGCTACCTCGAAGGCGCCGACGAGGCGTCGATCGTCGCCGCCGTCCGCGGCGCCGACGCGGCGGGCGAGCCGCTGCTCGTGCTCGCCGGCGGCTCGAACCTCGTGGTCGCCGACGACGGCTTCCCGGGCACGGTGCTCCGGATCGCCTCGCGCGGGATCGAGGACCACGGCGGCGGGCGCCTCTCCGTCCAGGCGGGCGAGCCGTGGGACCCCTTCGTGGCGCGCACGGTCGGCGCCGGCCTCGCGGGGCTCGAGTGCCTGTCGGGCATTCCCGGGACCGTCGGCGCGACGCCGATCCAGAACGTCGGCGCCTACGGGCAGGAGGTCGCCGAGACGATCGTCTCCGTGCGCGTGCTCGACCGGCGCTCCGGCGCGGTCGAGGAGCTCCCGGCGGAAGCGTGCGGCTTCGCCTACCGGTCGAGCCGCTTCAAGCGCACGCCCGGCCGCTGGGTCGTGCTCGCCGTCACCTTCGCGCTCGTCCCGGCCCCGCGCTCCGCGCCCATCCGCTACGCGGAGCTCGCGCGCGCGCTCGGCGTGGCGGAGGGCGCGACGGCGCCGCTGCCCGACGTCCGCGGCGCGGTGCTCGGCCTGCGCCGGAGCAAGGGCATGGTGCTGGACGCCGGCGATCCGGACTCCGTGTCGGCGGGCTCGTTCTTCATGAACCCCGTGCTGGACGCGGCGGCGTTCGCGGCGCTCGAGCGGCGCGCGCGCGAGCGGCTCGGCCCGGACGCGCGCGTTCCGCGCTTCCCGCAGCCCGACGGCACGGTGAAGACGTCGGCGGCGTGGCTGATCGAGCGGGCGGGGTTCACGCGCGGCCACGGCGACCCGGCGGCGATCGCCATCTCGAGCAAGCACACGCTCGCGCTGACGAACCGGGGCGCCGGCACGACCGCCTCCCTGATCGCGCTCGCGCGCGAGATCGCGGCCGGCGTGCGCGAGGCCTTCGGGGTGGAGCTCACGCCGGAGCCCGTCTTCGTCGGCCATGCCTGGTGAGCCGCCGCGACGTAGTGTTCCGCACGTGCACAGCGCGAACCGCGAATCGCTCGACCACGTGGCGGGCGTCGTCCTGGCGAGCCCCGTCCTGCAGGCCACCTTCGTGCCGGCCGCGGGCATGGTGGGGTCCTCGCTGCGCCACGGCGGCGACGAGCTCCTCGCCCAGCGCGGCGGGCTCGACGCCTGGCGCGGCCGCGGCACGTCGTTCGGCCTGCCGCTGCTGCACCCGTGGGCCAACCGGCTGACCGATTGGCGCTACGCCGCCGCCGGCCGCGCGGTCGAGATCCGGCGCGAGGCGGGCACGGTGAAGCCGGACGAGCACGACCTGCCGATCCACGGCGCGCTGCACGCCGCCGAGGACTGGGACGTCACGGACGCCGGCGCCGATGCGGACGCCGCGTGGCTCGTGGCGCGGCTCGACTACGGCCGCCGCGACGACCGCCTCGCCGTCTTCCCGTTCCCGCACGAGCTCGAGCTGCGCATCCGCCTGCACGACGCGGCGCTCGACGTCACGACGACGGTGGTCGCCACGGGCGACGACGACGTGCCGCTGGCGTTCGGCTGGCATCCGTGGCTGCAGCTGCCGGGCGTGCCGCGCGCGGAGTGGCGGCTGGAGCTGCCCGACCGCGAGGAGCGCGTGCTCGACCACCGCAACCTGCCGACCGGTGAGCGCGTCGACCGCTCCGCCGAGGACGCGCCGCTCGGCGACCGCGTGCTCGACGACAGCTTCGCGGTCGCCGAGAACGCCCGCTTCGCCGTGTCGGGCGGCGGGCGGACGATCGCCGTGGAATGGACGGGCGGGTATCGCTACGCGCAGGTCTTCGCGCCGTCCGAGCTCGAGCTCGTGTGCTTCGAGCCGATGATGGCCCCGGTCGCGGCGCTCTCCACGGGCGAGGAGCTGCCGCTCCTGGCGGCCGGCGAGAGCGCGTCAGCCGGCTACCGCGTCGCCGTTTCCTGACGCCGTCGCCGCACGTTGCGAGGGTCGGGTGTACCCGTGAGGCGCCGGTCGGGTACGGGATGATGGTGCGGATGGGGACGGAGCCGGTCGAGCAGGTCGCGGGCGTCCGCGTCGACGTCCTCGAGACCGTCGTCCAGCTGCTCGGGCGCGTGGAGGCCGACGGCTCCTCCGACGCGTTCTACTCCTCGCTGTGCGAGGCCGTCTGCCGCGTCTCGGCGATGGACCGCGCGGTCATCTTCCGCTACGACGCCACGCGCCGGCGCGTGCGCGCGGCGGGCGCGTACGGGCTGTCGCTCGACCGCTTCGCGGAAGCGCACGTCACGGTCGAGTCGGCCCCGATCGCGCGCCAGGCGCTGGAGGAGGACCGCGTGATCGACGTCGACGCGGAGGTGGCGCGGCGCGAGCTCCCGGCCACCTTCCACGACCTGCTCGACGACGCCACGCTCGTGTGCGCGCCGCTGTCGGCCGGCGGGCGCTGGACGGGCGTGATCCTCGCCGACCGCCGCCCGCGCCGCGCGCTCTCCGACGGCGAGCGGCACCTGCTGTGGACGCTCGGGAAGATCTCCTCGCTGGCCGAGGCCGCGCGCTCCGCGACGTTTCAGTCGCTGCGCGCGCGCCAGCTGCAGGAGCGGATCGACCTCGCGCGCGAGATCCACGAGAGCGTCATCCAGCGCCTGTTCGGCGTCACGCTCGCCTTCTCGAGCGAGGCGGAGCTGCCGCGCGAGTCGCGCGAGCGCATCGTGGTGGAGCTGCAGGCCGCGCTGCGCGACCTGCGCCGCGCGCTGCAGCGGCCGCTCGGCCGCAGCAGCCCCGAGACCGGCACGACGCTGGTCGAGGAGGTGGAGCGGCTGCAGCGCGCGCACCCCGAGCTCGGCCTGCGGCTCACCCCGTCGAGCCGGCAGGTCACCGTGCCGCGCGTGCTCGAGCCGCTCGCCCAGTCCGTGCTCGCCGAGGCCGTGCGCAACGCGCAGAAGCATGCGACCCCGCGGCGGGTGGAGGTCGCGCTCCGCCGCACGAACGGGGTGTGGACCATGGAGGTCTCCAACGACGGCGTCCACGGCCGGCCGCGGCCGTCGGGCTCCGCCGGGATGGGCCTGCGCCTGGCCGCGCTCGAGGCGCTGCAGGCGGGTGGGATCGTGGAGTTCGGCGAACGCGAGCCAGGCGTCTGGCGCGTGCGGCTGGCGGTGCCGCTTGAACGGGCCTGACGTCAACCCCGCCCGGCTCGCCACCGGCAGCGCCGAGCGGCGCCTGCGCGTGCTCGTCGTCGACGACCACGAGGTCGTCCACTGGGGCCTGCGGCTGATGCTCGGCGAGCAGCCGTGGGTCGAGCGCTGCCTGAGCGCCCGCAACGGCGAGGAGGCGCTCGCGCTCACCCGGCGCTACGACCCGCACGTCGCGCTCGTCGACCTGTTCGTCGGGCAGGAGTCCGGCGCGGACATCTGCGAGCGGCTGCGCGCGGCGTCCCCGACGACGAGCGTCCTGATGATCTCCGGCGCCGGGCGCATCTCGCCCACCGCGGCGAAGGCCGCCGGCGCGGCGGGGTTCATCTCGAAGGACTGGCCGGCCGCCGACATCGCCGGCGCGGTCCGCATGGTCGGCCTCGGCATGACCGTGTTCCGGCCGCAGGAGACGCCCGCCGGGCCGCCGCTGTCCGACCGCGAGCGCGAGGTCCTCGACCTGATCGGCTCCGGCGCGACGAACCGCGAGATCGCCGAGCGGCTGTTCCTCTCGCCGCACACGGTCAAGGAGCACACCTCGTCGCTCTACCGCAAGCTCAGCGTGCGCAACCGGGCCGAAGCGGTCCAGAAGGCGCAGCGCCTCGGGCTGATCGCGTAGCGCACCCCCCAGCGCGCTTCGATGAACCCCCCGTCCGGGGGGTGGGACGTAGCCGCCGTCCGGAATACGGCGACCGCCGGGCAAGGGTGTCCCGCGATGACTTCGAAGCCCGACACCGCACTGCTGTTTCCCGGGCAGGGAAGCCAGACGCCCGGCATGCAGGAACTCGTGGCGCAGCGCTGCCCCGAGCTGCTCGAGCGCGCGCTCGAGCTCGTGGGCGAGGATCCCTTTCCGCGCGTCGAGGAGAGCACCCGCTTCCAGCAGCCCGCGATCTTCCTCGCCTCGATCGCCGGCTGGCGCGGCCTGGGCGACGACGTCGCTCCGGCCTTCGCGGCCGGCCACTCCCTCGGGGAGCTCGGCGCGCTGACCGCCGCCGGCGTGCTCGCCGTCGAGGACGCGCTGGAGCTCGTCGTGCTGCGCGGCAGGCTGATGGCCGAGGCCGACGACCGCGGCTCCATGCTCGCCCTCGTGGGCGCCGGCGACGAGGACGCGCGCGCGATCGCCGACGCCGCGGCCATCACCGTGGCCAACGACAACGCCCCCGGCCAGATCGTCCTCGCCGGCGACCGCGAGCGGCTCGACCAGGCGGAGCAGCTCGCCGCGGATCGCGGCAAGCGCGCGATCCGCCTGCCCGTCGCGGGCGCGTTCCACTCGCCGTCGATGGCTCCGGCCGTCGCGCCGTTCCGCGAGGCGCTCGAGGACGTCGAGCTCGGCGAGCCGCGCTTCCCGGTCTTCTCCTGCGCGGCCGCGCGGCCGTTCGCCGACGTCCGCGAGGAGCTCGCGCAGGCGCTGATCCGCCCCGTGCGCTGGCGCGAGACCTACACCGCCCTGCACGAGGCCGGCGCGGAGCGATTCATCGAGGTCGGCCCGGGCAAGGTGCTCGCGCGGCTCGCGAAGCGGATCGTCCCCGGGACGAAGGTTCAAGCGGCGGAGGACCTCGTTCATGCCTAGCCTCGCCTCGACCTCCACGACCGCGCGCAACCCGCAGGGCGCCGAGCTCCGCACCGCCCGCGTCATCGGGCTCGGGCACAAGCTGCCGGACCGCGTGGTGCCGAACGCGCCGATCGCCGAGCGCATCGGCGTCGACTCGGAGTGGATCGTCCGCCGGACCGGGATCCGCGAGCGCCGGTACGCCGGCGACGAGGAGACGACGAGCGGCCTCGCCGTCACCGCCGCGCGACGCGCGCTCGGCGACGCCGGGCTCAAGGCGACCGACGTCGACCTCGTCCTGGTCGCCACCATGAGCCCGGACGAGCTGACCCCGAACGTCGCGCCCGTGGTGGCGAGCGCGCTCGGGCTCTCCGTCGGCGCCTACGACGTCGGCGCGGCCTGCACCGGCTTCCTCTCCGCGCTGTCGGCGGGCGCCGCGCAGATCGAGACGGGCCGCGCGGACGTCGTCCTCGTGATCGGCGCGGAGATCCTCTCGCGGCTCACCGACCCCGACGACAAGCGCACCGCGTCGCTGTTCGGCGACGGCGCGGGCGCGGTCGTGCTGGGCGCCGCGGGCGACGGGGAGATCGGCCCGATCCTGCTGGAAAGCGACGGGGGCATGGCCGACACGATCAACGGCACGCACACCGAGCGCTACATCCGCATGGACGGGCACTCGACGTTCAACAAGGCCATCAAGGTCCTGACGGAGTCGACGCGCAAGGTGCTCGACCGCTCCGGCCTCACGCTCGACGACATCGACCTGTTCGTCTACCACCAGGCCAACGGGCGCATCCTGCGCTCCGTCGCCGAGAAGCTCGAGCTGCCGCCGGACCGCGTCGCCGACTACGTGGGCGAGACGGGCAACACGTCGGCCGCCTCCATCCCGCTGACGCTCTCGCTCCTGCGCGAGGACGGCCGCCTGCGGCCCGGCCAGAAGGTGCTGCTCGGCGCCGTCGGCGCCGGCTTCACCTGGGGCGCGGGCGTGATCGAGTGGGGCGTGCGCTGAGCATGGCGCGTCCCGAGCACGCAGCCGCGCTCGTCACCGGCGCCTCCAAGGGCATCGGCGCGGCGATCGCCAAGGCGCTCGCCGCCGACGGCTGGCTCGTCGCCGTCAACTACCGCTCCGACGAGGAGGGCGCGCAGTCGACCGCCGCGGCGATCGAGGAGGCCGGCGGCCGCGCCGCGGTCGTGGCCGGCGACGTGACGGCCGGGTCGCCCGAGGAGCTCCTCGCCGCGGCCGAGGACGCGCTCGGCCCGGTGCTGGCGCTCGTCAACAACGCGGGCGTGCGCGCGGACAACCTCGCCCTCCAGATCGAGGACGAGGACTGGGACGCCGTGCTCGACACGAACCTCAGCGCCGCGTTCCGCCTCACCAAGCGCGCGATGCGCCCGATGCTCAAGGCGCGCTACGGGCGCATCGTGAACATCGCGTCCGTCGTCGGGCCGCGCGCGAACGCCGGGCAGGCGAACTACGCCGCCGCGAAGGCCGGCCTGATCGGGATGACCAAGACGATCTCCCACGAGGTCGCGCGCCGGGGCATCACGGTGAACGCGGTCGCCCCGGGCTTCATCGAGACCGACATGACGAAGGACCTCGCCGCGGACGTCGTGAAGGCGATCCCGGCCCGGCGCGCCGGCAAGCCCGAGGAGGTGGCCGCCGCCGTGCGGTTCCTCGCCTCCGACGACGCCGCCTACGTGACCGGCACCACGCTGTTCGTCGACGGCGGCATGTCCGCCTGACCCAGACCCGAGCCAAGGAGAACCCATCATGGCCACCGCTGTCACCCCCGAGGCCGTCGAGAAGGTCGTCTTCGACGCGCTTCCCCAGTTCGGCGCCGATCCCGACGAGATCACGCGCGAGGCCACCTTCGAGGACCTCGACGTCGACTCGCTCGACCTTGCCGAACTGTCGCAGATCATCGAGGACGAGTTCGGCGTCCAGCTCAAGGGCGACGACGTCGGCAAGATCAAGACCGTCGGCGACGCGATCGACCTGGTGGTGAGCCGCGCGGGATGAAGTGCGAGGTCGCCATCACCGGGATCGGCGCCGTCACCCCGCTGGGTGTCGGCGCCCGCACGCTGCACGAGCGCTGGACGGCCGGCCAGAGCGGCATCCAGGACGGCGAGGGCGCGTGCACGGAGTTCGAGCCGACGGAGTTCCTCACCAAGAAGGAGGTCCGGCGCGCGGACCGCTTCACGCAGTTCGCGCTCGTGGCCTCCGACGAGGCGCTCCGCGAGGCCGGCTGGGAGGGCGAGAAGCCGTACGAGTCCGACCGGATCGGCTGCATCATCGGCACCGGCATCGGCGGTATCGGCACGCTGACCCAGAACCACCAGGTCCTCCTCGAGGAGGGCCCGGGGAAGGTCTCGCCGCTCGCGATCCCGCTGATGATGGGCAACGCCGGGGCGGGCGCGGTGAGCATGCGCCACGGCCTGCGCGGCCCGTCGTACGCGACCCTGTCGGCCTGCGCGGCCGGCGCGCACTCGATCGGCGACGCCGTGCGGCTGATCGAGCACGGTGACGCCGACGCGATGGTGACCGGCGGCTCGGAGGCGGCGCTCGTGCCGCTGGCGCGGGCGGCCTTCGCGGCGCTCGACGCGCTGTCGGACACCGGCATCTCGCGCCCGTTCGACGTCAGGCGCGACGGCTTCGTCATGGGCGAGGGCGCCGCGGTGCTCGTGCTCGAGGACGCGGAGCAGGCGCGCGAGCGCGGCGCCGACATCCTCGGCTACGTCCGCGGCTACGGCGCCTCGTCCGACTCCTACCACCTCACCGCCCCCGAGAAGGACGGCGGCGGGGCGATCGAGGCCATGAAGTCCGCGCTCGCCGACGCGGGCCTCGAGCCGCAGGACATCGTCTACGTCAACGCGCACGGGACCTCCACCCCGCTGAACGACCGGGCCGAGACGAAGGCGATCAAGAAGGTGCTGGGCGACCACGCCTACGACGTCCCCGTCTCGTCGACCAAGTCGGCGATCGGGCACCTCCTGGGCGCGGCCGGCTCGGTGGAGGCCGTCGCGACGCTGCTCGCCCTGCGCGACCGCATCGCGCCGCCGACGCTCGGACTCGAGGAGCCCGAGGAGGGGCTGGACCTCGACTACGTGCCGGGCAAGGCCCGCCCGCTGGCCATCGACGGCAAGCGCGCCATCGCCATGTCGAACGCGTTCGGCTTCGGCGGGCACAACGCGGTGCTGCTCCTGGAGGCCGAATGACGATCGAGCTCGTCCCGCAGGTCGACGACAGGCTGACGCCGGCCGAGCGCCTGGAGGCGCTCTGCGATCCGGGGTCGCTCACGCTGTTGCGGACCGACGTCCGCTCGCGCCGGATGGGCGAGCGCGCGCAGGCCGGCGACGGCGTGATCGCCGGTTCCGGCCGCGTGGACGGGCGTCCCGTGTTCTGCTACGCCCAGGACCCGTCCTACCTCGGCGGCTCGCTCGGCGAGCAGCACGCCGCGTCGATCGTCCGCGTCCTGCGGCTCGCCGGCCGCGCGGGCGCGCCGGTCGTCGGCTTCATCGAGTCCGGCGGCGCGCGCATGCAGGAGGGGCTCGCGGCGCTCGCGGGCTACGCGTCGATCTTCCGCGAGCACGTCGCGCTGTCGGGACGCATCCCGCAGATCTCGGTGATCTGCGGCGCGTCGGCCGGCGGCGGCTCCTACTCGCCGGCGCTCACCGACTTCGTCGTGATGACCGAGGCCGCCACCATGTTCCTCACCGGGCCGGCCGTCGTGCGCGAGGTGATGGGGGAGGACGTGGACGCCGCCGCGCTCGGCGGCCCGAAGGTCCACGACCGCAACGGCGTGGCGCACTTCGTCGCCCGCTCGGACGCCGACGCGGCGCTGCTCGTGCGCGACCTGATCGACCACCTGCCGTCGAACGCCGGGCAGGCCGCGCCGGTCTGGCGCTCGGCCGAGCCGCTCGTGCGCGACCCCGGCGCGTCGGTGCCCGAGGCCGAGGCGAAGGTCTACGACGTCCGCGACGTCGTGCGCGGGGTCGTGGACGGCGGGCGCCTGCTGGAGTGGGCGCCGCGCTGGGCGCGCAACCTGGTGTGCGGCTTCGCGCGGCTCGAGGGCAAGCCGGTCGGGATCGTGGCGAACCAGCCGCGGTACCTCGGCGGCGTGCTGGACGCGGAGTCCGCGTCCAAGGGCGCCCGCTTCGTCCGCACGTGCAACGCCTTCGGCCTCCCGCTGCTCGTCTTCGTCGACACGCCGGGCTTCATGCCGGGCACGAAGCAGGAGCGCGGCGGCGTCATCCGCCACGGCGCGAAGCTCGTGCACGCCTTCGCCGAGGCGACGGTCCCGAAGGTCACGGTGGTGCTGCGCAAGGCGTTCGGCGGCGCGTTCATCGCCATGAACGCGCGCGACCTCGGCGCGGACTACGCGTTCGCGTGGCCGCAGGCGACGATCGGCGTGATGGGCGCCAAGCAGGCGGTCACGATCGTCCGCCGGCGCGACATCGCGGCGGCGGAGGACCCCGCCGCCGCGCGCGACGCCTACGCCGAGGAGTACCGCGACGAGCACCTCACGGCCGCGGTGGCCGCGGCGGAGGGCTACGTCGACGAGATCGTCCCGCCGGCCGACACGCGCCGGCGCCTGGCCGAGGCGCTGCGCACGCTGGAGGGGGTCGCCCACCCCGCACACGGAGTGAAGAACATCCCTCTATGACGTTGCTCGCGGACAAGAAGCTCCTCCTCACCGGCGTGATCACGCGCGACTCGATCGCGTGGGAGGTCGCGCGGCAGGCGCAGGAGATGGGCGCCGAGATCGTGCTCACCGGCTTCGGCCGCGCGAAGCGCCTGACCGATCGCGCGGCCAAGAGCCTGCCGTCGCAGCCCGACGTGCTCGAGCTCGACGTCAACAAGCCGGACGACCTCGAGGCCGTCGCCGCCGACCTGCGCGACCGCTGGGGCCGCGTGGACGGCGTGCTGCACGCGATCGCCTTCGCCCCGGAGGACGCGCTCGGCGGGCGCTTCCTGTCCACGCCGGTCGAGAGCGCGCAGACGGCGTTCCAGACGAGCGCGTTCTCCTTCAAGGAGCTGGCGGTCGCGCTCGCGGACCTCTATCCCGATCACGGCGCCTCCGTCGTGGGGATGGACTTCGACGCGCAGGTCGCCTGGCCGGTGTACGACTGGATGGGCGTGGCGAAGGCGGCGCTGGAGGCGACCTCGCGCTACCTCGCCCGCGACCTCGGCCCGCGCGGCGTGCGCGTGAACCTCGTCTCCGCCGGACCGCTCGGCACGATCGCCGCCCGCGGCATCCCCGGCTTCGCCCAGCTCGCGGGCGCGTGGCAGAAGCAGGCCCCGCTGGGCTGGGACACGGAGGACAGCGGCCCGGTGGGCGGCGCGGTCTGCTTCCTCCTCTCCGACCTCGCGCGCGGGATCACGGGCGAGATCCTCCACGTGGACGGCGGCTTCCACGCCATGGGCACGCCGCTCGAGGGGATGGAGGGGACCGCCGAGCGGCCGCTGGAGCCGCAGGAGGCGTCCTCGTGATCCTGCTGACCGGCGCCACGGGGTTCCTCGGCATGGAGGTCCTCGTGCGCCTGCTCGAGGACACCGACCACGAGGTGCTGTGCCTCGTCCGCGCGCCCGACCGGGAGGGCGCGGAGGGACGCCTCGCCGGCGTCCTCGACACGCTCTATCGCGATCCGGCCCGCTTCGACGGCCGTGTCCACGCGCTCCGCGGCGACCTCACCGGCGAGATCGCGCGGCCCGGCGGCGAGATCGACCTCGTCTGCCACTGCGCCGCGTCCATCTCCTTCGGGCTCCCGCTCGACGAGGCGCGGCGGATCAACGTCGACGGCACGCGGAGGATGCTCGACGTCGCCCGCGACGCCGGCGCCCGCCGCTTCGTCCACGTCTCGACCGCGTACGTGGCCGGCACGCGACCCGGCGCGTTCCGCGAGGACATGCTCGACGAGGGCCAGGGCTTCCGCAACACCTACGAGCAGACGAAGTGGGAGGCGGAGCGCCTGATCGCCGAGCGCGCCGGCGACTTCGGGACCACCGCCGTGGCCCGCCCGTCGATCGTCATGGGCGAGTCGGACTCGGGCTGGACGCCCGCCTTCAACGTCCTCTACTGGCCGCTGCGCGCATTCGCGCGCGGGCTGTTCGAGCAGGTGCCGGCCAAGCCGGAGGGCCGCGTGGACGTCGTGCCGGTCGACCACGTGGCCGACGGGATCGCGAAGCTGATGGAGACCGACGCGACGGGCACGTTCAACCTCGTGTCGGGCGCGGACGCCGCGACCGTCGACCAGCTCTCCGAGCTCGCCTGCGCGCACTTCGACCGCCCGAAGCCCCCGTACGTCCGGTCCGGCGCCTTCGGCGACGCGGCCGCGGACGAGCACGGCGCCGTCTACCTGCCGTACTTCGACATGGACGTGGTCTTCGACGACGCGCGCACCCGGACGGTGCTCGGCCTGCGGCCGCCGAAGCTGCCGGAGTACTTCGACGCCCTGATGGACTACGCGGACCTCGCGAAGTGGGGCAAGCGCGGCCTCTCGCGCGAGGAGGCCCGCGAGCGCGGCGCGCTGGCGCCGTCCTGAGGGGTCACGCCGGCACGACGTCGGCCTCGAGCGCGGAGTGGTCGCTGAGGCCGGCGTCGCGCCAGTCGTGGTGGTAGACGCAGGCGACGGGGCGCAACTCGGCCGAGCAGAAGAGGTGGTCCAGGCGCCACCCGCCCTTGTGGCCGGCGATCCGCCGCCACGTCCAGCTCGGCTCGCGCGACGCGTAGCCGTGCAGCGTGCGGAAGGCGTCCTGGAACCCGAGGTCGCGCAGCCCCGGGACGACGCCGAGCTCGGCCTCGTCCCACGCCCCGGCGCGCTCCGGACGCAGCCGGCCGCGGCCGTCGCGGGCGAACGACCACACGGTGCCGTCCGGCGCCTCCCGCCGCGGCGTGTTGAGGTCGCCGCACAGCACGCGCGGGCGCCTGTCTCGGCCGGAGGCGTGGTCACCGCTTCGCTCGCGCGCCTCTAGGCCGGCCCGCACGGCGGCGAGCGTCTCGGGCTTGATCCGGCCGTTCGCGGCGTTCGGCACGTGGACGGTGTGGACCTCGAGCCCGGCGACGAGCGCGGCCACGGCGGTCTCCGGCCACGGCACCGGAAGCAGCCCGGGGCGCGGCTCCAGCGGCTCGCGGGCGGCGAGCAGCACGCCGG
>DATMVH010000610.1:0-6673 GCA_035563395.1 Solirubrobacteraceae bacterium | reverse complement strand
GCTCGTCCAGCTCGAGGCCGGCGGCGCGGACGCGCGCCGCCGAGCGCGCGAAGCCGCGCACCGCGTGGCCGTCGCGCCGCAGGCGCGGGACCAGCGCGGCGCCCGCGAAGCCGGAGACGCCGGTGACCAGGATGCGCATCGTCATCGAGGGTACGAGGCCCGCCGCGGCGCGGACGACGGGACGAAATCCGCGGTGGTTGCGGGGTCGGCGTTCCGCATACACCGCGAAACACGACTGTTTCGCGCGTGTTTGCGGGAAGGACACGGGAACCCTGCGATTTGCGGGAAGTCGCGTTGCGCGGCTGCGGCTCGATGCTGTTTTCTCCCCGGCGCTTCTGTGAAGGTCGCGTGAACGGGGAATCGGATTGTCGGGCCAGAAGGTCGCCAAGGTCACCTGCGAGGACTGTTTCTTCAGGCGCAACATGTTGTGCGCGCTGAGCTGCGATGCGCCCTGCCCGACGTTCCGCCCGGACCATCCCGAGGGCCTGCGGCCGCCGCAGCAGATGCGCTTCGTCTTCCGCCAGGAGCGGCGGCTGCAAGCCGCGTGGGCGTTCCCGAGCGCCCAGGAGCAGGCGGCCCTCCACCGGTACTAGAGTCCTCCCGCGGTGGAGGTCACGGTCCTTGGCAAGTCGCCCTCGTGGCAGGACGCCGACGGCGCGTGCTCGGGCTATCTGGTCGAGGACGGCGACGTGCGCGTGCTGCTGGACTGCGGCAACGGCGTCTTCGGCAAGCTGCGGCGCTTTCGCGACTACGCGACGGTCGACGCGGTCGTCATCTCGCACCTCCATGCGGACCACTTCCTCGACCTGGTCCCGTTCTCGTACGCGCTGACCTACGGGCCGCGCGCGCAGGCGTCGGCGGACCCGCCGCGGCCCGTGCTGCACGCCCCGGAGGGGGCGCGCGACGTCTTCCGCCGCGTCGTCGGCGCGTGGGGCTCCGAGGACCTCGTCGAGCGCGCGTTCGACGTGCAGGAGTACCGGCCCGACGACGTCGTCCACATCGGTCCGCTGTCCGTCCGCTTCCAGCTCGTGCCGCACTTCACGCGGACGCACGCGGTCGACGTCACGTCGGCGCGCGAGGGGGGTGGGCGCCTGACCTTCGGCGCCGACTCCGCGCCGTCCGACGATCTCTGGACGTTCGCGCGCGACACCGACCTGCTCATCGTCGAGGCCACGCTGCCGGAGCCCGAGCCGGAGGGCGAGCGCGGGCACATGACGGCCGCGGAGGCCGGGGCGGGCGGGCGCGAGGCGCGGGCGCGCCGAATCGTGCTGACGCACCTCACCGACGAGCTGGACGCCGGCCACGCCCGCGCCGAGGCCGAGCGCGCCTTCGGCGGGCCGGTGGAGATCGCGCGCGAGGGCGCCGTCTACACGCTTCCCTGACCGGCACTCCAGTCCCGCCGCGCTTCCGCCGATAAGGACCGAGGAGACCCGGCAAGGACGACGAGTTGACGACTGCGGAGGCAACGGCCACAGACGGCGTGCGACTGATGTCGCACCGTCCGTCCGTGCTCTACAAGGCGGAGCACCTCGCCACGGAGCCGGCCGGCGGCGACATCGCCGTCGAGGGCCTGCGGCTCGCCGGCCCGGGCTGGGACGACCGCCTCAAGACGCTGCTGGACGCCCTGTCGCAGTCCGAGCGCGCCAGCCTCTTCGCGGTCCGGCTGGACGATCCGCAGGCGCTCCCGCTGCCCGCCGGGACGCTGCTGCACCGGGTGCGCACCGACTGGTTCCCGGAGTTCCTCTCCCACGGGCACATGCGCCCGCACTTCCAGCCGATCATCGACCTGCGGACCGGGCGCGCGCTGGGGCGCGAGGCGCTCATGCGCGGCAAGCTCGGCGCCGTGGAGCTCCGGGGCGGCGAGCTGCTGGCCGCGGCCGAGGCGCACGAGGCGCTCTACTCTTTCGACTCGCGGGCCCGGGCGGCGGCCATCGAGACCGGCATCCCCGTGCTGCCCGACGGCGAGCTGCTGTTCGTCAACCTCGACCCGCGCGCGGTGATCGACGTGGAGACCTCGCTGCGGACCACGTGGCCGATCGTCCAGCGCGTCGGCGGCGAGCGCCGCGTCGTCCTCGAGCTCGTGCGTCCCGAGCTCTGCCCGGACCGGGCGCTGCTCGAGGCCCTCGTGGCCGCGCACCGGCGCCGTGGCGCGCTCATCGCCCTCGACGACCTCTCGGGCGGACTGCAGTCGCTCGGCTACCTCCAGGCCCTGAAGCCCGACTTCGCGAAGATCGACATCCGGATGACGGCCGGCATCAACCACTCCGCCGGCCGCCGCCGGCTGGTCGCCGCGCTCGTCGAGTGCGCGCACGAGGGCAGGGCCCGCGTCATCGCCGAGGGCGTCGAGCGGGTCGGCGAGTTCGAGGCGATGAAGGCGCTCGGGGTCGACTTCGGGCAGGGCTTCTACTTCGGCCAGCCGACGGAGCGCCCGATGGCGATCGATTCACGCCTGGTCCGCGCGCGCCCCGACGTCGGCTAGCGCCGACCTGCTGACCGCGCGCCCGCTCGCCTCGCCCGCGTGCGGCGCGGGCGGGTAGCCTCATCGGTCGTGCCGTCGGACCGGGACCTGTTCGCCAACTTCGAGCGCATGCGGCGCGAGATGGACGAGCTGTTCGGCGACATGTTCGGCAGCGGCTGGGGCGGCGGGCGCCGCGGGGCCTTCTCGCCCGCGGTCGACGTCTACTACACGGGCGACCCGCCGCGGGCCGTGGTTCGTGCCGAGCTGGCCGGCGTCCCCGCCTCGGAGATCGAGCTCGAGATCCGCGGGCGCGACCTCGTCCTCGCCGGCCACCGCCGGCCCGCCGAGGGCGGCGAGGAGCGCCTGTACCAGCAGATCGAGATCCAGCACGGGCCGTTCCGCCGCGTCGTCGCGCTCGGCGCCGACGTCGACGCCGATGCCGCCACGGCCACCTACGAGGACGGCTTCCTGATCGTCGAGCTGCCGCTCAGGGCGCCGGCCGGCAGCCGCGCGGTGCAGATCGAGCGTCGCGGAGCCGACCGGTGATCGACATCGCGACGCCCGGGCCGGCGAGCGCGCCGGTGGCCGTCGGCGGCCCCGACGTCCCCGCGCTGCTCCCGGTGCTGCCGCTGCGCGACTCCGTCGCCTTCCCGGGCACGCTGACGCCGCTCGCCGTGGGCCAGGAGCGGTCCGTCCGGCTCGTGAACGACGCGCTGGGCGGCGACAGGATGCTCGCGATGATCGCGAGCCGCGAGGCCGACGTGGAGTCGCCCCGGCCGGACCAGCTCTACGACATCGGGGTCGCGGGAACCGTCGCGCGCATGCTCAAGGTGCCCGACGGCACGCTGCGGATCCTCGTCCAGGCGGGCCCGCGCGTGCGCGTGGAGGGCTGGGAGCGCGAGCAGCCGTACCTCGTCGCGCGCGTGACGGAGGTGCCGGACGTCGTCGACGAGGGCCCGGAGCTCACCGCCCTCATGCGCAACGTCCAGCAGACGTTCATGCGCATCATCGAGGAGGTCCCGTACCTGCCGGAGGAGCTCCAGCTCGCCGCGGCGAACCTCGACGAGCCGTCCGCGCTCTCCTACCTGATCGCCGGCGCGCTGCGGATCAAGACGGAGGAGAAGCAGGAGCTGCTCGCCGAGCACGACGTCGCGCGGCGGCTGCGGCGGCTGTCGGAGATCCTCGCGCGCGAGCTCGAAGTGGTGAACATCGGCTCGCGCATCCAGTCGCAGGTCCAGTCGGAGCTCGACCGCACCCAGCGCGAGTACGTCCTGCGCCAGCAGCTCAAGGCGATCCAGCAGGAGCTCGGGGAGCGCGATCCCGGCGAGGCGGAGGTCGACGAGCTGCGGGAGCAGCTCGCCGCGGTGGACCTGCCCGAGCGCGTGCGCGCGCAGGCCGACCGCGAGCTCGCGCGCCTGGAGAAGCTGCCGCAGGCGGCGGCCGAACACGGCGTCATCCGCACGTACCTCGAGTGGATCGCCTCCCTGCCGTGGAACAAGCTGACCGACGACGACCTCGACCTCGCGCACGCGCGCGAGGTGCTCGACGCCGATCACTACGACATCGAGCGGGTCAAGGACCGGATCCTCGAGTTCCTCGCCGTCCTGCGGCTCAAGCCGGACGCGCGCGGCTCGATCCTGTGCTTCGTCGGGCCGCCCGGCGTCGGCAAGACGTCGCTCGGCCAGTCGATCGCCCGGGCGCTCGGGCGCAACTTCGAGCGCATCAGCGCCGGCGGCGTCCGCGACGAGGCGGAGATCCGCGGCCATCGCCGGACCTACATCGGCGCCATGCCCGGCGTCATCATCCGCGCCCTGCGCGACGCGGGCTCCGCGAACCCGCTGTTCATGATCGACGAGATCGACAAGATGGGGTCGGACTACCGCGGCGACCCGGCGAGCGCGATGCTCGAGGTGCTCGACCCCGAGCAGAACGCGAACTTCCGCGACCACTACCTGGACGTGCCGTTCGACCTCTCGCACGTCATGTTCGTCACCACGGCGAACACGCTCGACACCATTCCCGGGCCGTTGCGCGACCGCATGGAGGTCATCCAGCTCGCGGGCTACACGGAAGAGGAGAAGCTCCAGATCGCGCGCCGCTACCTCGTGCCGCGCCAGATCGAGCGCACCGGGCTCAAGCGGTCGCAGATCGCCTTCTCGGACGCCGGCCTGCGGGCGATCATCGAGCAGTACACGCGCGAGGCGGGGGTGCGCGGGCTCGAGCGCGAGATCGGCGCCGCGTGCCGCAAGGTCGCCCTCGCCGTGGCCGAGGGCCGCCACGAGCGCAAGGCGACGGTGACCGCGCCGCGCGTGCGCGAGCTGCTCGGGCGCCCGCGCTTCATGCCGGAGACGCGCCGGCGCACGCGCGAGCCGGGAGTCGCGACCGGGTTGGCGTGGACGCCGGTCGGCGGCGACGTGCTGTTCGTCGAGGCGACGGCGATGCCGGGCAGCGGCAAGCTCACGGTCACCGGCCAGCTCGGCGACGTGATGCGCGAGTCGGCGCAGGCGGCGTTGTCCTATGTGCGCGGTCACGCGCACGCGCTCGTGCCCTCCCTGCTCCTCGACTTCTTCGCCACGCACGACGTCCATCTGCACGTTCCCGCGGGCGCCGTGCCGAAGGACGGGCCGAGCGCCGGGATCACCATGGCGACGGCGCTGATGTCGCTCGTGTCCGACCGGCCCGTGCGCGGCGACGTCGCCATGACGGGCGAGGTGACGCTCACGGGGCAGGTGCTGCCGATCGGCGGGCTGAAGGAGAAGAGCCTCGCCGCGCAGCGCGCGGGCATCGCGACGATCATCGCGCCCCAGCGCAACGAGCCGGACCTCGAGGACTTCCCGGAGCACCTGCGCGAGGGGATGAAGTTCGTCTGGGTGTCGGAGGTGGAGGAGGTGTTCGCCGCCGCGCTCGAGCCGCCGCGCAACGGTGCGGGCAGCCGTACGGCGGGGCTGCGGAACACTGGTGCCCGCCCCACCGAGCCCGTGCGCGCCTCGGAGTAGCGTCGAGGACATGAGTACGGCCGCGCAACGGCGTCGGACGCCCGCTTCCGCGTGGGCGTCCCGCCTCTTGCGCAGGCGCTTCGTGGTCGACTCACGGCTTCCCCGCCGTGCGGGCTACCTCCTGCTCTCGCTTCCGCTGGGGATCGTGTACTTCTCCGTGCTCGTCGCGGGGCTGTTCTCCGTCGTCGGCTCCGCGCTCGTGCTCGGCATCCCGCTGGCCGTCGGCCTGCTGCTGCTGTGGCGGCGGATGGCCGCGTTCGAGCGCGCGTTGCACGCGCGCCTGCTGGACGCGCCGATCGATCCCCCGTACCGCCGGCTGACGGAGCCCAAGCGGCTCGGCCGCATACGCGAGCGCGCCACGGACCCGGCGACGTGGAAGGACCTCGCGTACCTCCTGCTCGCCTTCCCGATGGGGATCGTGTCGTTCAGCGTCGTCGTCCTCCTCGCCGCGCTCGTGCTCGCCTTCGCGACCATGCCGGCCTGGTGGTACGCGGTGCCGGACGGCGTCGAGCTCGGCGCGTTCCTCATCGACGGCTGGGCCGAGGCCGTGGCCGTCGTGCCCCTCGCGGTGCCGGCGTTCCTGCTGCTCGCCCTCGCGATCCGCTGGCTCGCCGCGATGCACGTCGCCGCGGGCCGCGCGCTGCTGGCGCGCGGCCACGACGTCGAGCTCGAGGCCGCGGTCTCGGAGCTGCAGGACTCCCGCGCGCGCATCATCGCCGCGGCGGACGCGGAGCGCCGGCGACTCGAGCGCGACCTCCACGACGGTGCGCAGCAGCGGCTCGTCGCCGTGTCGATGACGCTCGGCATGGCGAAGCGGCGGCTCGCGAAGGGCGAGGACGCCGCCTCGCTCGTCACCGGCGCCGAGCAGGAGCTCCACGCCGCGATCGCGGAGCTGCGCGACCTCGCGCGCGGCATCCATCCCGCGGTGCTGACCGATCGCGGCCTCGCCGCGGCGCTGCGCGACCTCGCCGCGCGCGCGGCGGTGCCGGTCGAGCTGGCCGCGGTGCCGGAGGAGCGGCTGCCGGAGCCCGTCGAGGCGGCGGCGTACTTCACGGTCTCCGAGGCGCTGACCAACGTGGCGAAGTACGCGCGAGCCGCGCAGGCACGCGTCGAGGTCGCGCGCGACGACGGGCACCTGGCGATCGCCGTCGCCGACGACGGGGTCGGCGGCGCGACGCCCGCCGGCGGCTCCGGGCTGCGCGGTCTCGCGGACCGCCTC
>DATMVH010000609.1:0-2252 GCA_035563395.1 Solirubrobacteraceae bacterium | reverse complement strand
CCACGAACGCGCTCGAGCTCGGGATCGACATCGGCGCACTCGACGCGGCGATCTGCGTGACGTTCCCGGGCACGGTCGCGTCGCTGCGCCAGATGTGGGGCCGCGCCGGCCGCCGCGGGCGGGGGCTCGCCGTCTACGTCGCAGGCGAGGACGCGCTCGACCAGTTCTTCTGCCGCCATCCCGACGAGTTCCTCGACCGCCCGGTGGAGGCGGCCATCCTCGATCCCGAGAACGAGCAGATCCACGCCGCGCACGTGCTGTGCGCCGCGCACGAGGGACCGATCGACGCGGTCGACACGGAGTACCTCGGCCCGTCGCTGCCGCTGACGTGCGAGCGCCTCGAGGCGGCGGGCGAGCTCCGGCGGCGGCCGAGCGGCCAGTGGGTGCCTCGGCACGGCGGCGAGTATCCCGCCGGCATGGTGTCGCTGCGCTCGACGGGCGGCGACGGCTTCGCGATCGTCGACACCACGTCCGGCGAGCTGCTGGGAACCGTCGACCCGGCGCGCGCGCACAACACGACCCACGACGGCGCGGTGTACCTGCACGGCGGGCGTGCGTACGAGGTCTCCGAGCTCGACCTGCACCACCGCCGCGCCCTCGTCCGGCCCTTCGACGGCGACTGGTACACGCAGGCCAAGCGCGAGACGGACATGTACATCGAGCGGCTGCTCGACCGCCGCGAGGACCTCGGCGTCTCGCTCTCGTTCGGGACCGTCGTGGTGACGGAGCAGGTCGTCGCCTACCAGACGCGGCGCCTCGCCGATCACGAGGTGCTCGACCTCGTGCCGCTCGACCTGCCCCCGACGTCGTTCGCGACGCAGGCGCTGTGGTACGAGCTGCCGGAGGCGATCGTCTCCGCCGACCTCCCGCTCGTCGAGCTGCTCGGCTCCCTCCACGCCGCCGAGCACGCCCAGATCGCCGTCCTGCCGCTGCTGGCGATGTGCGACCGCTGGGACATCGGCGGGCTGTCGACGAACTACCACCCGCAGACGGGGCGGCCGACGATCTTCATCTACGACGGCCACCCGGGCGGGATCGGGATCACCCGCCGCGGCTATCTCGCCTTCGACGCGCTCGTCGACGACGCGCACCGGCTGATCTCCGAATGCCCGTGCGAGAAGGGCTGCCCGTCGTGCGTCCAGTCGCCCAAGTGCGGGAACCTCAACGAGCCGCTGTCCAAGGCGGGCGCCGCGCTCCTGATGGGCCGGATGCTCGCGGCGTGATCAGACGGCGGGCGACCACCGTGGCGCGACGCCGGGTGCGGGTCGGTGATGTCCGAACGGCACGCTGCACGGTTGCGGGTCCGCGGCGCTCGTGCCGACCACAAGGGCGATGGCCCTCCGCCGCCTGCCCGCACTCCTCGTCGCGCTCCTGCTCGCGCCCGTATCGCCGGCGGCCGCGGCCACGCCCGCGACGGGCGGCGTCGCGACGCCGGAGGGCACCGGCGGCGTCGAGGCGGGGCAGCCCGTCGTCGCGTCGGGCCGGCGCGCGTCCGCGTTCGCCGTCTCGCCCGGGACGCTCCCGGCGACCGGCGGCGCGCTGACCTTCACCTTCCGCGTGGACGCGCGCTCGCGCCGCGTCCGCGTCCAGCTCGCGCTCACCGCCTCGGAGGCGCAACGGCCGGCGGCCCGCCTGCGCCTCGGCACCGTGCGCACCGGCCGCTCTCACCGGCGCGTCTGGCACGTCCCCGCAAACCGCCTGGCGCCGGGCGACTACGCCGTCTCCCTGCTCGCCGTGGACGCCGCGGGACGCTCGCTCCGGGCTGCGACCGCTCCGCCCGCCCTCGCACTGCGCGTCGACCCGCCGCCGCCGGCACCCGAGCCGCCGCCCCCGCCGGCGCCCGTCGCCGCGCCCCCGGCCACGAGCGCCGGGGTCTTCCCCGTGCAGGGCACATGGACGCTCGGCTACGAGGACGCGCGCTTCGGTGCCCCGCGCGGGAGTCATGCGCATCAGGGCCAGGACATCGTCGCGGCCGAGGGCACGCCCGTCGTCGCGCCGCAGCCCGGCGTCGTGTCCAAGGTCGCCTACCAGGCCACGGGCGCCGGCCACTACGTCGTGCTCCGGGCCGGCGACGGCCGCGACCTCGTCTTCATGCACCTCCAGGCCGCCTCGATTCCCGTCGCCGCCGGTGCCTCCGTCGCGGCCGGCGCCCTGCTCGGACGCGTCGGCGCGACGGGCTCCGCGACCGGCCCGCACCTACACTTCGAGATCTGGCCCGGCGGCTGGTGGGCGAGCCCCGACTCCCAGCCGAT
>DATMVH010000608.1:0-4313 GCA_035563395.1 Solirubrobacteraceae bacterium | reverse complement strand
GGGCTCGCGGACCGGCGGCGGCGCGATGACCACCGGGCCCGCCGGCGTCTCGACCGGCGGCAGGACGGGCGGCGGCGGCGTCACGTCCGGGCCGGTCACGACCAGGTTGCCGGTGACGACGCCGAGGCTCTTGCCGGTGATGTAGTGGAAGAACTCGATCGTGATCGGGTACGTGCCGGGCTTGGTCGGCCGCAGCATCGCCTCGTAGCGCTCCGCTCCCGAGGTCAGCCAGTCGTCCACCTTGAAGCTCGTGGGGAACGGGCGGCCGTCGGACCCGATGAGCTCGGCCTCGAGCCCGCCGAAGGTCACGCGGGCGACCGAGTAGCCGGCGTTGAGCAGGCGCAGGCACACGGCCTGGCCCGTCTGCGCGTCGATCGTCACGCGCCGCGACGTCTCGGCGGCGGCGCCGAACGCGCCGTTGATGTGGAGGTACTGGGGCTCCCACACGTTGAGCCCCACGTCCTCGCCGTCGAAGCCGGCGGCCTGGTTGAGCTCGTGCTTGCGGATGTCCCAGCCGCCGAACGCCCAGAACGCCTCCACGTCGTAGCGGCTCGCCTCGTCGCCGTAGACGGTGCCGGGGCCCGACGGCGGGTCGACGATGAAGCCGCCGTACATGCCCATCTCGAAGTGCAGCGGCGTGTTGACGTGACAGTGGTAGAAGTACGTCCCCGGATCCATGGGGCGGATCTGGTAGGTGTACTCGCCGCTCACCTCGAAGCTCATGTGACCGACGCCGTCGTCGTGCGGGCCGGGCTCCATGCCGTGGTGGTGCAAGGTATGCACGTGCTTGGAGGGCTTCAGCGTGTGGTGGAAGACCTGACCGGCCCGGACGCGTCGCAGCGGCGCGGGGAAGAGCCTGTCGCCGTCGTCGGCCTTGAACGTCCAGTACTCGACGTCCTTGCCGTCCAGCTCGATCGTGTCGCTGAAGAACTTTGCCTCGAAGCTGACGTCGGGCTCGACGCGGTTCGGCGTCTCGATGCTTCCGACCGTCGTCGCGACGCAGAAGAGGTCCGGCGCCTGCGGCTCGTGGAAGAAGCCGACTTCGTCGTCGTGGGTGGAGGTGATGTCGGCCATCAGTGCAGGAACTCCAGCTCGGTAAGCATGCCGTTCGGGTATGCCCCACCGCCGAGGCTGTTCGTCAGCTCGTGGTGGTCGTGGACGGGATAGCGGAAGTCGGTCTCGCCGGGGGCCGGCGCGTTGACGGGGTAGCCGTCGCGCGGCACGGTGAAGTTCATGTGCAGCGTGACGACCTCCATCGGGGCGACGGTGAACACGTCCTTGCGCGCGCCGATGGTCTGCTTCTGGATCTTCGTGCGGTCGAGCACGAGGGGATGCTCGGCGTGGAAGTGGATCGACTTGTAGAGCGGGGTCGGGTTGACCATGCGGATGAGCACCGGGGTCCCGAACTTGTGCCGCAGCGAGGTGTCCTTCGCCTGCGAGGACCCGTCGCCGTAGCGGCCGTTGATGGTGAAGACGTCCGGCTTGTAGCTCTTGGGGTCGATCGACTGGCCGGCGGCGTAGCGGTTGCCCCAGATCGAGTCGTAGGCCCCGAAGACCCAGAGGTACTCGGTGTCCGTGTTCTTCTCGGTCGGCGGCGGCGCGATGACCTCGCCGGTGTTGGAGCCTTCGCCGGTGACCGGTTCGGCGCCCGGGACGAGCGGCGCGTTGTCGCTCCGCGGCCGCACGATGATGGCGCCGTGGGCCCCGAGGATGCGCTGAACGCCGAGGTGGTCGTAGTAGATGTAGGTCCCGACGGGCGGGTTCTCGACGACGGCCTCGATGGTCGCGCCCGGCGCGATGATCTCCTCGACGCCGAGGCCCTCGATCTTGAAGCCGACGGGGTGCGTCTTGTCGTTGGTGACCTCGATGCGGAGCACGTCGCCCTCGACGGCGCTGATCACCGGCGCGGGGGAGAGCGGCTTGTGGTCGCTCAGCTCGAAGCCCGAGAACGGGCAGTCGCGCGTGACCCCGAACATCGGCTTGACGCCGTTGCAGGTGTGGAGCTCCGCGATGACGTCCCTCGCGAGCGTCTGCGGCGGCCGTATCAGCAGACCGCTGGCACTGACGGCCAGTGCGGCGCCCACTCCCTTCACCATGAACTCTCGGCGGGACAACATCGCGTGCTCTTCCTGTCTCGTTTTGACTCGGTGTGGGCGCTGGTCGTAAGACCTCCGCGACCGGTACGGAGGATCTCGTCCGTGGGGTCCTGGCTCTAGGTGCGTTCCTGCCGGACACCCGTGCGAGAACGCGCAAATCCGGTGCAACGCCTTCGCCGTCCGGGCTCGCGTAACCTGCGGCGCACCGGCGGACGCCGGCCGGAGGTCGCATGCGCATCACCCACGTCGAGGCCCATCGAGTGCGGATCCCGCCGCCCGACCCGCCGTTCGGCTGGCGACGCGGCCTGCTCGGCGGGCCGCCCGGCGGCGAGGGCGGCGTTCTGCGCATCGCCACCGACGACGGGGCCGAGGGCGTCGCGCTGCTGCCGCGCCGCTCCGGCGGCGTCCTGCTGGAGGAGCTCGTCTCGCACGTGCTGCGCGACGAGCTGACGGGCGCGGATCCGCTCCAGCGCGAGTGGCTGTGGCACCGCATGTGGGAGATCGACCGCACCGAGGAGCTCCCGATCTACGTCCTAGGACTCGTCGACATGGCGCTGTGGGACCTCGCCGGTCGCGCCGCGGGCCTGCCGGCGTGGCAGCTCCTCGGCGGCTTCCGGGAGGCGATCCCGGCCTACGCCTCCACCGCGACCTTCGCCTCCACGGAGGAGTACCTCGACGTGGCGACGCAGTGCCTGGCGCTCGGCTATCCGGCGATCAAGCTCCACGCGTGGGGCGACGCGCGGGCGGACGCGGCGCTGTGCCTCGCGCTGCGCGAGCACGTCGGCGACGACGTCGCGCTGATGTACGACGGATCGGCCGGCTTCGACCTCCCCGACGCCGTCTACCTCGGCGACGCGCTCGCCGACGCGGGCTACCTCTGGTACGAGGAGCCGATCCGCGAGTTCAGCGTGACCGCCTACACGTGGCTGGCGCAGCGCGTGCGCGTGCCGCTGTGCGTCGCGGAGACCTCCGACGGCGCGCACATGGACACGGCCGACTTCATCGCGGCCGGCGCGGCGTCGTTCGTGCGCACGAGCGCCGAGCTGCGCGGCGGGATCACCGGCGCGATGCGGATCGCGCACCTGGCCGACGCCTTCCGCCTGCGCGCCGAGGTGCATGGGCCGGGCGCGTACTCGCGGCACCTCTGCATGGCGATCCCGAACACGACGTACTACGAGGCGCTCGTCACCGCGACCACCGTCACACCCGACCCGTTCGTGGACGAGCAGGGCCTCGTGCACGCGCCCCGCGGCCCGGGCATCGGGCTTCCCGCCGGGCCGGAGTACCCGCCGGCGCTCGAGCACCTGGTCGCCGCGCCGGGCGCGCGCTAGCGGTCTGGGGGATACTCGCTGCCGCCCGATGACCGCGACGCGGTGGGGAGGATGGAGCTGATGAGCGGAGGTTCCGGCGCGGGCGCGCGCCGGCCGGTCGGCGTGGCCGTCGCCGGCTTCGGCTGGATGGGGCGCGTCCACACGCAGGCGTACGCCCGCGTGCTGCACCACTTCCCCGGTCTGTCCGTCGCCCCACAGCTCGTGGCGGTGGCGGACGAGGCGCCGGGCCGCGCGGACGAGGCCGCGGCGCAGTTCGGGTTCGCGGTCGCCACGCGCGACTGGCGCGAGCTGCTGGCGGACCCGCGCGTCGACGCGGTGAGCGTCACCGCGCCGAACTTCCTGCACCGCGAGATCGGCGTCGCGCTCGCCGAGGCGGGCAAGCACATCTGGATCGAGAAGCCCGTGGGGCTCTCCACCGACGACGCGCGGGCCGTCGCCGAGGCGATCGCGGCGGCCGGCGTCCAAGGGACGGTCGGCTTCAACTACCGCAACGCCCCGGCGGTCGCCGCCGCGCGGGAGATGATCGCCGGCGGCGAGCTCGGCTCGATCACCCACGCGCGGTTCCGGCTGTTCAGCGACTACGCCGCGCATCCGGAGGGCGCGCTGACCTGGCGCTACGAGCGCGGGCGCGGCGGCAGCGGCGTGCTCGGCGACCTGGCCTCGCACGGCGTCGACCTCGCCCGGCACCTGCTGGGCGAGATCGCCGCCGTCGTCGCCGACAGCGCGATCTTCGTGGCCGAGCGGGCCCGGCCGGCGGGCGCGACGGCGGGGCACGCGCGCGCCGCCGGGGGCGAGCTCGGGCCGGTGGAGAACGAGGACTACGTCGCCGCGCTGGTGCGCTTCGCGTCGGGGGCGCGCGGCGTCGTCGAGGCGAGTCGCGTCGCGG
>DATMVH010000607.1:0-6948 GCA_035563395.1 Solirubrobacteraceae bacterium | reverse complement strand
TCACCGCGCGCCGGCCGCACGGTCGCCGCCGGCACGCGGGTCAAGCTCCGCGTCCGGCGCTGACGCCGCGCTCGGCGGCGATCCGCTCGCGCGAGAACTCCCACCACGGCCGGGCCGGCGCGCCGTCGGCGTAGCTGACGGCCGCGCGGAAGGTGTCGAGCACGCACACGTCGTGGCGGCGCCCGTCGCGCAGGCACAGCCGCTCGTACAGCTCGTCGGGGTCGCGGCCGCGCAGGTCCTCTGCCGTGGCCACGCCCACGCGGGCCAGCATGCGCGCGACCGCCGGTCCGACGTTCGGCACCGTGGTGATCTCCGTCATGCCGGGAAGCATGGCGCGCCGGCGCCCGCGGCGTCTTGCACGAATCGGCCATGCGGCGATTCACGTCGATCGCCGCCACCGCTCGGGCCACAAGCGGTCGTCTCACGCGGCGATCGGGTCGATCGCCGCCGCCGCTGGGGCCACAGCCGCTCGTCTCATGCGGCGATCGAGGCGATGGCCTTCACCGCGCGCGCGTAGTGCTCCGGCCGCAGGCGGATGTGCGACTGCTGGCGCATCGACCGCGCGGCGACGCCGATCGCCTCCACGGGCGGCGCCGCGTCGAGCACCGGGACGACGAGCAGCGACTCGATCTCGACCACCCACGGCCAGCGCGGATGCTCGCGTGGCTCGGGCTCCCCGGTCGCCTCGGCGACGGCGAAGACCCGCCGCCAGACCGACGCGTAGAGGACGAGCCGGTCGCCGGGCACGATCCGCGGCCGGCGCGGGAACCCCGTGCGCCGCAGCAGGTCGGCGCGCTGCTCGATCCAGTCGGGCGCGAGCGGGCCGCGGGCGTGCCCGACGGCCTTGAGCCAGTGCCCCCGCGGCGGCGCGCCGTCCTCACGCCACCCGGCGGTGCTCATCCCGGCGGCGTCATGCCGACAGCACCGCCTCCGCGGTCAGGTGCTCGAGCACCCGGTGCGCCGCCGCCAGCGCGACCTCGTCCCCCGGCGCACGGGCGACCGCCACGGTGAGCATGCCGGCCTCGATCCCCGCCGCCACGCCCGCCGGCGCATCCTCGATCACCGCGCACCGCTCGGGCGCGACGCCGAGCCGGCGCGCGGCCTCGAGGAACAGGTCGGGCGCCGGCTTGCCGTGGCGGACCTCGTCCCCGGCCACCGTGACGTCGAAGAGCCCGGCGAGCCCCGCCCGGCGCAGCGTGCGGTCGAGGCGCTCGCGCGGCGACGACGACGCCACGGCCACCGCGATCCCGCGCGCGTGCAGCGCGCGGACCGTGTCCACAGCGTCCGCGAACGGCTCGAGCAGCGCGTCGATGAGCTCGAACAGCGCGCCGGACAGGACCGGCCACAGCGCCTCGGCCGCCGGCAGGCCCGCGACGCGCTCGGCGAAGTACCCGTGGACCCGCGGATACGGCAGCCCGACGAGCTGCGCGTACTCCGCGTCGGAGACCGTGTAGCCGTACGCCGCCAGCGTGCGGTCCCACGCGTCCCGGGCCAGCGGCTCGGAGTCGACGAGCGTGCCGTCGCAGTCGAAGATGACCGCCTCGAGCTCGCGCACGCGTCAGCGATGGGCCGGGAACCCGTACTCCGCCCCGAGCGCCTGCTCCGGCCAGCGCTCCGTGACGACCTTGCCGCGCGTGTAGAACAGCACGCCCTCGCGCCCGTGGACGTGCAGGTCCCCGAACAGCGACTGCTTCCAGCCGCCGAACGAGTAGTACGCCATCGGGACCGGGATCGGCACGTTGATGCCCACCATCCCCACCTGCACGCGCGACTCGAACTCGCGGGCGGTCCGGCCGTCCGCGGTGAAGATCGCGGCGCCGTTGCCGTACGGGTTGCGGTTGACCAGGTCGAGCGCCTCGTCGAAGGTCTCCGCGCGCAGCATCACCAGCACAGGGCCGAAGATCTCGTCGCGGTAGACGGCCATGTCCTCCGACACGCGGTCGAACAGGGTCGGGCCGACCCAGAAGCCGTCCTCGTGGCCGTCGACGGACATCCCCCGTCCATCGGCGAGCAGCGCCGCGCCCTCGCGCTCGCCCTGCTCGATGTACCCCGTCACGCGGTCGCGCGCCGCGCCGGTGACGAGCGGGCCCATCTCGCTCCCCTCCTCCGCGCCCGGGCCGACGCGGACGGCGCGCGCCCGCTCGGCGAGCGCCTCGGCGAGCGCGTCGCCCGCCGCGCCGACGGCCACGACGGCGGAGATGGCCATGCACCGCTGGCCCGCCGAGCCGTAGCCGGCCGAGGCGATCGCGTCCGCCGCGATCTCGACGTCGGCGTCCGGCATCACCACCGCGTGGTTCTTCGCCCCGCCGAGCGCCTGCACGCGCTTGCCGTGCGCCGTCGCGGTCTCGTAGACGTGGCGGGCGACCGGCGTGGAGCCCACGAAGGACACGGCGTCGACGCGCGGGTGGGTGAGCAGGGCGTCGACGGCGTCCCGCTCGCCGTGGACGACGTTGAAGACGCCGTCGGGCAGCCCCGCATCGGCGAGCAGCTCCGCGAGCAGCATGGACGCGGACGGGTCCTTCTCGCTCGGCTTGAGCACGAACGAGTTGCCGCACGCCAGGGCCAGCGGGAACATCCACAGCGGCACCATCGCGGGGAAGTTGAAGGGCGTGATGCCCGCGCAGACGCCCAGCGGCTGGCGCAGCGAGCGCGAGTCCACGCCGGTCGCGACCGCCTCGGAGGCCTCGCCCTTGACGAGGTGCGCGAGCCCGCAGGCGAACTCGACGACCTCGAGGCCGCGCTGAACCTCGCCGCGGGCGTCGTCGGTCGTCTTGCCGTGCTCGGCGGTCACGATGCGCGCGAGGTCGCTCGCGCGCGCCGCCAGCCGCTCGCGGAAGCCGAAGAGGACGTTCGACCGCCTGGTGAGCGACTCCCGGCTCCAGCGCTCGAACGCCGCGGCCGCGGCCTCCACGGCGCGGTCGACCTCGCCCGCGCCGGCGAGCGCGACGCGCCGCGCGACCGCGCCCGTCGCCGGGTCGGTCACCTCGCCCCAGGCCTCGGACGCCTCGACGCGCTCGCCGCCGATCCAGTGCGCGACGGTCTCCAGCCCGGTGACGGTCATGGCGTCATCCTCCTCCCCGGTCGCGCCCATCGCTCCTTCCGGTACCCGAACGGACAGTCGCGCGACCGTCCGGCGCGCTGGCGTCTGCTCGTTGACCTTCCGCCCCGGCGAGCTCGCGCGGGCGGGAACGGGCCGAGCATGCCGACCGACGCGCTCCGCACCTCCCGCGAGCGGTCGGCGATCCGGATGATCCGCCTCCGCGGCGAGCTCGACGTCGGTGCGGCGACGTCGGTCCTCAAGCGGCTGCTCGAGCTCGACCTGCGCCCGGGCCAGCGCCTGATCGTCGACCTGCGCGAGCTCGAGTTCATGGACTCCACCGGAGTGCGCGTCCTGCTCAAGGCGCTCGACCGCGCGCACTGCGCCGGCGCGGCGTTCACGCTCGTCGCCGGCCCGCCGAGCGTGATGCGGGTGCTCGACCTGCTCGGCCTGCGCGAGCAGCTCGACGTGATCGCCGAGCCGTAGTAGTCCTTCCTCGTCGTGCCGGCGAGGCGGAGGCGGCGACCATGTCGGAGGACAACAAGCGACTGGTCCGGCGCGCGCTCGAGGAGATCTACGCGCGCGGCGATCTCGCGCTCGCGGACGAGCTCGTCCACCCGCGCTTCGCCGACCACGAGCCCGCGCATCCGGACCAGCCGACCGGCCCCGAGAGCGTCAAGGCGACGGTGCGCAACCTGCAGGCCGCGTTCGGCGAGCTCCGCTTCGAGGTCGAGGACGAGATCGCCGAGGGCGACCGCGTCGTGCAGCGCGTGACGATGCGCGGCCGCCACACCGGCCCGCTCATGGGCCGGGCGCCGACCGGCAGGACGTTCGCCGTCCGGCACGTCTATATCTGGCGGATCGCCGGCGGCCGGATCGCCGAGCACTGGGGCAGCCGGGACGACCTCGGCCTGCTCGCGCAGCTCGGGCTCCTGCCCCCCGAGCCGGGTCAGACGTGCACCGTGCGCCGCCGCAGCGGCGCGGCGTAGTGCTCGGCGAAGAGCTTCGCGACGAGCTCCCCGCGGCTCGACACCCCGACCTTCTCGAACACCGCCTTGAGGTGGTCGCGGACGGTGTGGACGGAGAGGTGGAGCGTGCCGGCGATCTCCGCGGTGGCGACCCCGCGCGCGACGAGCTCGGTGATCTCCTGCTCGCGCGGCGACAGCGCGTGCGCCTCCACGATGATGGGCGCGATCTCCGACGCCTGCGCCGGCTCGATCACCAGCGCCGTCGCGCCGCGCGCGCCGTCCGCGCCGGCGAGGCAGGAGGCGTGCAGCACGAGCCAGCGGCCCGTGCGGGCGCGCACGCGCAGGCGGGCCGTGCCCTCGCCGCGCCCGTCGGCGACCATGCGGGCCTGCCCCACCGTCGCGAGCATCTCCGTGGTCACGCAGACGCCGAGCGACGGGTAGCGCGGCCCGGCGGGAAGCTGCTCGATCCAGTCGCGCGCCGCGTCGTTGAACGACAGGACGTGGTTGCGCTCGTCGAACAGGACCATGCCCGGCGCGTCCGGCCCGCCCGGCTCGACGGTGCGCTCGGCGAGCGCGCACGAGCGCAGCGCCTGCGCCATCGGCGCCGAGAGGGACGCGACGAGGGCGATCTCGGCCTCCGAGAACGGCTCGCGGCCGGCCTCGCGCATGAGCGTGATCATGCCCCACGGGCTGGTCCCGACGCGCATCGCCGCGCGCATCTCGTCCTGCAGGCCGAGCGGCTTGAGCAGCTCGCGGTAGCGCGAGCTGCGCGCCGGGTGCCCGGCGGTCGCGTTCCACAGCGTCGCCACCGGCGTCGGCGCGCGCGCGACGTCGCGGTAGAGGTTGACGTCCTCGACGAGGAACTCGGCGTTCCAGTAGGCGGCGCAGCTCTCGGGGTCGTCCTCGCCCAGCCCCTGCACGCGCGCGGGTGCCGTGGCCAGCGTCGTCGCCGGGTCGGTGGCGAACCACAGCGAGGCGTCGAAGGGCACGAGCCGGCGCAGGCGGGCGGAGACGTCCTCGAAGAGCCGGGCGGCGTCCGTGGCGGCGCGCATGCGCGCGAGCAGCTCGCTGCGGTGGTGCTCGAGGACGATCGACATGCCGCGATGATTCTCAGCGCAAGCACTCGTGGCAATGCGGGCCAGCCGCACCGTGCCGGTGGTGGCACCTCGGCGCGCTGACGCACGGTTGGCGGCAGCGCCCGGGCGGGGTAGGAGGGCGCTCATGTCCGCGCCGGCGCAATCCGTTCCCGCCGCCGAACGCCCCCGCGTCGGCGTGATCTTCGCCGGCCTGATGCTGGTGTTGCTCCTGGCGGCGCTCGACAGCACGATCGTCGCCACCGCGCTGCCGACGATCGTCGGCGAGCTCGGGGGCCTCGAGCACATCTCGTGGATCACGAGCGCGTACCTGCTCGCGCAGACGGCCGTGACGCCGCTGTACGGGAAGCTCGGCGATCTCTACGGGCGCAAGCGCGTGCTCGAGATCGCCGTCGTGATGTTCCTCGCGGGCTCGGCGCTGTGCGGGCTGGCCGAGGGCATGACCCAGCTGATCGCCTTCCGCGTCGTCCAAGGGCTCGGGGCCGGCGGGCTGATCGTGCTCACGCAGGCGGTGGTCGGCGACATCGTCCCGCCGCGCGAGCGCGGCCGCTATCAGGGCGTCTTCGGCGCGGTCTTCGGGGTCGCGAGCGTGGCCGGGCCGCTGCTCGGCGGCTTCATCGTCGAGCACACCTCGTGGCGCTGGATCTTCTACGTCAACGTGCCCGTCGGCGCGCTCGCCCTCGCGGTCATCGGCGTGGCGCTGCCGGCGGCCCAGGGCCGCGCGCGGCCGGCGATCGACTATCTCGGCGCCGGGCTCCTCGCCGGCGGCCTCTCGGCGATCGTGCTCGTCACGAGCCTCGGCGGGATCACCTGGGAGTGGGCGTCGCCGGAGGCGCTCGGGACCGGGGCGGCCGGGGTGCTGGCCCTCGTGCTCTTCTTCCGCGTGGAGCGGCGCGCCGCCGAGCCCGTGCTGCCGCCCGCGCTGTGGCAGGTGCGCGTGTTCGCCGTGGCGGGCGCGCTGTCGGCGATGGTGGGCTTCGCGCTGTTCGGCGCCGTCACGTTCCTGCCGCTGTACTTCCAGACCGTCGACGCCGCGTCGCCCACGGAGTCCGGGCTGCGGCTGATCCCGATGATGGCCGGCGTGCTCGTGACCTCGATCGCCTCGGGGCAGCTCATCAGCCGCCGCGGCCGCTATCGCGCCTTCCCGATCGCCGGCACGGCGGTCGCCGCGCTGGGGCTGTTCCTGCTCTCGCGGCTCGACGTGGGAACGAGCGCGCCGATGTCGGCGCTCTACCTCCTCGTGCTGGGCCTCGGGCTCGGGATGACCATGCAGGTGCTCATCCTCGCGGTGCAGAACGCGGTCGACTACTCCGTCCTCGGCGCGGCCACCTCCGGCGTGACGCTGCTGCGCGGCATCGGCGGGTCGCTCGGCACGGCGGTCTTCGGCACCATCTTCACGAACCGGCTGGGCGACCGGCTCGACGGCGCCTCCGTCCCGCCCGCGCTGCGCGAGTTCCTCGCCGGCGGCGGCCGCCTGACCGGCGAGCAGGTCGAGCGGCTGCCGGCGGTCGCGCGCGCCGCCTACCAGGACGCCTTCGTGCACGCGCTCACGCCGGTCTTCCTGGTCGCCGCGTGCGTCGCGGTGCTCGGCTTCGCCGTCGCCTGGCTGCTCGAGGAGCGCCCGCTGCGGGCCACCGCCGCCACCAGCCGCGGCCTGGAGGACTCGCTCGCGGCGCCGAAGGACGCCGACTCGCTGCGCGAGCTCGAGCGCGCGCTCGCCCTCGCCACGCCGCGCGAGCGCCGCGAGGCCTTCCACCGCCGCGTCGCCGCCCGCGCCGGCGCGGACCTCAGCCCGGGCGCGACGTGGGCGCTCGTGCGGATCGACGAGCACGGCTTCGCCGGCGCGCGG
>DATMVH010000606.1:0-3227 GCA_035563395.1 Solirubrobacteraceae bacterium | reverse complement strand
AGCCCGTCGCGCTGCGTGACGTCTCGGCGCCGAAGCTGGGGCGGCTGCGCACCGGGATCGACGAGCTCGACCGCGTGCTGGGCGGCGGGCTCGTGCCGGGCTCCATCGTGCTCCTCGGCGGCTCGCCGGGCATCGGCAAGTCCACGCTGACCTCGATGGCGCTCGGCAACCTCGCGGGCGCCGGCCGGCGCACGTTGTACGTGTCGGGCGAGGAGTCCGCCGGGCAGATCCGGCTGCGCGCCGAGCGGCTCCCGGGGGCGGCGCTCGCCGTGCCCGTGCTCGCGGAGACGGACCTCGCCACGGTGCTGGCGACGCTCGAGGCCGAGCGGCCGGAGGTGTGCGTGGTCGACTCCGTGCAGACGCTGCACTGCGGCGACCTGACCGGGGCGGCGGGCTCGGTCGGGCAGGTGCGCGAGGTGGCCGACCGCATCACGCGGCTCGCCAAGGCGCGCGGCATCGCCGTGCTCCTCGTCGGCCACGTGACGAAGGAGGGCGCGCTCGCCGGCCCGCGCGTGCTCGAGCACCTCGTGGACTGCGTGCTGCAGTTCGAGGGCGAGCGCGAGCGGACCTACCGGACGCTGCGCGCGCTGAAGAACCGCTTCGGCTCGACGAGCGAGGCGGGGGTGTTCGAGATGCGCCAAGGCGGGCTCGTGGAGGTGCAGGACGCGAGCGCACGCTTCGTCGGGGAGGCGACGCGGGCGCCCGGCAGCGTCGTGCTGGCGGCCATGGAGGGGTCGCGGCCCCTGCTCGTCGAGGTGCAGGCGCTCGTGTCGCCGTCGGAGATTGTGCCCCCGCGGCGCATCGCCAACGGCATCGACCGCAACCGCCTCGCGCTGGTGCTCGCCGTGCTGGGCCGGCACGCCGGCGTCGGCGTGGGATCCGCCGACGTGTTCGTCAACGTCGCCGGCGGCGTGCGGGTGGACGAGCCCGGCGCCGACCTCGCCGTCGCCCTGGCGGTCGCGAGCGCCGCCCGCGGCGTCGTCGCCGGCGACGGCGAGCGTCCCGTGGCCTGCTTCGGCGAGGTCGGCCTCACGGGCGAGCTCCGGTCCGTCGCGCACCCCGACCGGCGCCTCGGCGAGGCGCGCAAGTTCGGCCTCGCGCACGTCGTCGGGCCCGACGCGGGGACCCTCCGCGCGGCGCTCCGCGCGGCGTTGCCGACGCGGGCGGCGCGCGCCGCGTAGCACGTCGCGGCGTGCTTCGCAACTCCCATTTTCCCCGCTCCAGAGCCAAAACTGGGGGTAAAGCGCCGCTTAACAGGCTGCTAGACTTCTTGGGGTGACGCCGCGATCAGGCGAAGACCTCGTCGACCTCGAAGCGCGGCAGGAGCCCCGGCTCGTCAAGGCCCTCGAGATGGTCGCTCCCGGCACGCCGGTCCGGGAGGGCATCGACAACATCGTGCACGCGCGCACGGGCGGCCTCATCGTCATCGGCGATCCGGACGAGCTCGCCTTCCTGTTCTCGGGCGGCATCAAGCTCGACATCGAGTACTCGCCCGCGCAGCTCTACCAGCTCGCGAAGATGGACGGCGCTATCGCGCTCAACGGCAACGCGACGAAGATCGCGTGGTGCAACGTCCAGCTGATGCCGGACCCGACGATCCTCACGCTCGAGACGGGCACCCGCCACCGCACCGCCGAGCGCGTCTCCAAGCAGACCGACGCGCTCGTCATCGCGGTCTCGCAGCGCCGCGACGTCGTGTCGCTGTACGTCGACGGCACGAAGTACATCCTGGAGGAGATCCCCGCCGTCCTCGCCAAGGCCAACCAGGCGCTGGCCACGCTCGACAAGTACCGCTCGCGGCTCGACCAGGTCTCGACCCGCCTGACGGCGCTCGAGTTCGAGGGCGGCGTCACGCTCCACGACGTGCTCACCGTCCTGCAGCGCGCGGAGCTCGTGACGCGCATGGCGGTGGAGATCGAGCGCTACATCGTCGAGCTCGGCACGGAGGGCCGGCTCATCGAGATGCAGCTCGAGGAGACGATGGTCGGCGTCGCCGCCGACAAGGCCGCGCTGCTGCACGACTATCTCGCCGACCTCCGCGACGACGCGTTCGCCGTCGCGCTCGACGCCATCGCCCGGCTCCCGCACCAGGACCTGCTCGACTTCGGGCGCCTCGCGGAGCTGCTCGGCTACGACCGCAAGGTCAACACGCTCGACTATCCCGTCTCGCCCCGCGGCTACCGCATCCTCGGGCGCATCCCGCGCCTCCCGAAGCTGGTGGTGCAGAACATCGTCCGCGAGTTCCGCGGGCTGGACGAGATCCTCGCCGCGACCGATCCGGAGCTCGAATCCGTCGACGGGGTGGGGGAGATCCGCGCGAAGGACATCCGCGAGGGCCTTCGCCGGCTGCAGGAGATCAACCTCGTGGACCGCTATCTGCAGACGTAAGAGTTGCCTGGTCCGGCACACGGACCGATTCGACCAGAGGAGGACACCATCCCCGACACCATCGATCACATCGAGGATCTCGAGCTCGAGCGCGAGGTCGAGTGCATCGACTTCGAGGTGGGCGACAACGTGGTCTACCCCCATCACGGGGCGGGCCAGGTGGTCAAGAAGGAGGACAAGAACATCCTCGGTGAGGTACGCCAGTACCTGACGATCAAGATCCTCCACAACGACATGACCGTGATGGTCCCGTGTGAGAACGCCGGCAAGGCCGGACTGCGCCGGGTCATCGACGAGGAGACGGTGAAGAAGGTCCTCGCCGTCCTGTCCGACGACGTGTCGGAGATGCCCAAGAACTGGAACCGGCGCTTCAAGCACAACCGGGACAAGATCAAGACCGGCGACATCTACGAGCTCGCCGAGGTCGTCCGCAACCTCGCGATCCGCGAGCAGGACAAGGGCCTTTCCACCGGCGAGAAGCAGATGTACACCCGGGCGAAGAAGATCCTGGCGTCCGAGTTGATGTACGCGCTGGAGAAGACGGAGGACGAGGCGGAGGAGTACCTCGACCAGATCCTCCTGCGCGAGAAGCTGGCGGGCGCCACGGGCTGACGCCCGGTCCGCAACCGAGCCACGACGCCGCGGCGATCGTCGTCGCCGCGGGAAGCGGCGAACGCCTTGGGGCGGGGAAGCCCAAGGCGTTCGTCGTGGTCGCCGGGCGGCCGATGGTCGCCTGGTCGCTGGACGCCGTCGCGGCGGCCGGCGTGGCGCGCGCGGTGGTCGCCGTACCGCCGGGCGGGCGCGCCGCCGCCGAGGCGGCGCTCGGCGGGGCGGCCGGG
>DATMVH010000605.1:0-2269 GCA_035563395.1 Solirubrobacteraceae bacterium | reverse complement strand
GTGCGACTCCGCCACGGCGCGCACGATCGACAGGCCCAGGCCGGAGCCGCGGCCGTCGCGCGCGCGGCCGCCGCGCTCGAACGGCTCGAGCAGCCGCGCCGCGATCGCGGGCGGCACCACGGGGCCGCTGTTGACCACCCGCAGCACCGCGCGGTCCTCCTCCGCGCGCGTCTGGACCGCGACGTGCCCGCCCGGCGCGTTGTAGCGCACGCCGTTCTCGATCAGGTTCGCGACGAGCCGCACCAGCAGCCGCCGCTCCCCCCGCACCGGCGCCGCGCCGAGGTCGAGGCGAACCGCGATCCGCCCCGGGCGCACTCCGCGCGCGGCCTCCGCGGCGACGCGCGCGAGGTCCAGCGCCTCCGCGTCGGGCTGCGGGCGGCCGCTGCGGGCGAGGACGAGCAGGCCCTCCATGAGCTCCTCCATCTCGTCCGCGGCCTCGAGCACCACCTCGCCCATGCCGCGGAGCTCGGCGAGGCCGGCGTCGGGGTCGGCGAGCGCGACCTCGGCCTCCGTGCGGATCACGGTCAAGGGACTGCGGAGCTCGTGGCTCGCGTTGGCGACGAAGCGGGCCTGCGCGTCGAAGGCCTCGGCCATCGTGGCGAGCTCGCGGCCGGCCAGCGCCCAGCCGAGCGCCGTGGCCAGCAGCGTCGCGCCGCCGAGCGCCAGCAGGTACTGCGAGCCCAGCTCCGCCAGCGCGCCGCCGTCCTGCCCGGGCGGCAGCGTGCGCTCGACCTGCCCGGCCACGAGCCACCACGAGACGCCGAGGACCAGGGCGACGAGCACGAAGAAGACGCCGCCGTAGAGCGCCGTCAGGCGGACGCGCAGCGAGACGGTCACACCCGGGACGCGCATCGCGCGGACGGTAGGAACGGGCGATGAAGGGGGCCTCAACCGAGTGCTTATGCCGAGCAGACGCCAGCGCCGCCAGGGTGGGGAGCGCACATGCACCCGACCCATGAGGAGGACCCGGTGTCCCCGACTCCCAGGATCCGCCGCGCGCTCGTGCTCGCCCTTGCCGGCGGCTCGCTCGCGATCGGCGTGCCGGCGGCGCTCGCGGCCGGCGGCAGCGACGACGCGGCGACGACGCGCTCCGCCACGCCGAGCTTCGAGCAGTTCGTCCAGCAGCAGCAGGACCGGCCCGGCCGCGGCGACTGCCCCGACCGCGACGGCGGCGGCAGCAGCTCGGCGGCGCCCGACGGCAGCGCGACTCCGTCCCTCTGATGGACGGCGCCCGTCTCGAGACGGCCTCCCTCGAGGACCCGCGTGCGGGCCTCGAGGAGGCCCTGTACGAGATCAAGCGCGTGATCGTCGGGCAGGACGCGATGCTCGAGCGGCTGCTCGTCGCGCTGCTGGCCGGCGGCCACGTCCTCCTCGAGGGCGTTCCCGGGCTGGCGAAGACGCTCACCGTCAAGACGCTCGCGTCCGTGCTCGGCGGGACGTTCCGGCGCGTGCAGTTCACGCCGGACCTCGTCCCGTCCGACCTGATCGGCACGCGCGTCTACCGGCCGGACACCGGGCGCTTCGACACGGAGCTCGGCCCGGTGTTCGGCAACTTCCTGCTCGCCGACGAGATCAACCGCGCCCCGGCGAAGGTCCAGTCGGCGCTGCTCGAGGTCATGCAGGAGCGCCAGGTCACGATCGCCGGCAGCACGTACCCGCTGCCGGCGCCGTTCCTGGTCCTCGCGACGCAGAACCCGATCGAGTCGGAGGGGACGTACCCGCTGCCGGAGGCGCAGGTCGACCGCTTCCTCTTCAAGCTCCTCCTGGACTACCCGTCCGTGGGCGAGGAGGCGGCGGTGGTCGGGCGCGCGATCGGCGCCCCGGCGGCGCTGCGGGAGCGCCTCGGCGTCGCGGAGCTCGAGCGCTACCGCGAGGTGGCGCGGCGCGTGTTCGTCGACCGCGAGGTGATCGGCTACGCCGTCGCCCTCGCCGACGCGACGCGACACGCCGGCCGCTACGGGCTGCACGACCTCGAGCCGCTGATCGAGTTCGGCGCGAGCCCGCGCGGGCCGATCGGAATGATCCAGGCCGCGCAGGCGCTCGCGCTGCTGCGCGGGCGCGGGCACGTCGTCGCGGAGGACGTCGCCGACCTCGCCGCCGACGTCCTGCGCCACCGCCTCGTCCTCACCTACGACGCGCTCGGCGACGGGGTGAAGGCCGACGACGTGCTCGCGCGCATCGTCGGCGCCGTGGGCGGCGTCGCGCGCGAGCCCCGGCCGCAGGCGGCGGCCGCGGCATGACGGCGCGGGACGCCGCCGCGGCGCTCGCC
>DATMVH010000604.1:0-4175 GCA_035563395.1 Solirubrobacteraceae bacterium | reverse complement strand
CGACGTGCCGCCAGCGCCGTCGCGCGCGCGGGACGCCGAGACCGGCCGCGGCGACACGCGGACGGAGGAGCTCACCCGCCTCCAGCAGACCGTCGCGCGGCGGATGGCCGAGTCGAAGGCCACCGCGCCCGAGTTCGTGATGACCTGCGAGGTCGACATGGAGGAGGCGGTCGCCTTCCGCAAGCAGCTCAAGGCCGCCGCCGGCGAAGGCCCTGCGCCGTCCTTCAACGACCTGGTCGTCAAGGCGTCGGCGCTCGCGCTGCGCGAATTCCCGCGCGCCAACGCCGCCTACCGCGACGGCAGGTTCGAGCTCTACTCCCGCGTGAACGTCGGCATCGCGGTCGCCGGCCAGGACGCGCTCGTCGTCCCGACGGTGTTCGACGCCGACCGCAAGTCGCTCGGCACGATCGCCGGCGAGGCGCGCGCGCTGGCCGAGCGCGTCCGCGCCGGGGCGATCACGCCGCCGGAGCTCGCGTCCGGGACGTTCACCGTGTCCAACCTCGGCATGTACGGGATCGCGCGCTTCGTCGCCGTGATCAACCCGCCGCAGGCCGCCATCCTCGCGGTCGGGGAGATGAAGCCCCGGCCCGTGGTCCGGGACGGCGAGATCGTGCCGCGGACGATCCTCGAGCTCACGCTCTCCTGCGACCACCGGATCCTCTACGGCGCGGACGCGGCGGAGTTCCTCGCCCGCATCCGCGAGCGGCTCGAGGACCCGCTCAGCCTGGTGCTGTAGCCCGGCCGGTCAGCGCCCGCGCGGCGCGTCCCGGTTGCCCGGGTGGCCCTCGCCGAAGCCGCCGAAGATCGCGCGGTCGACGTTCTCGGCGACGGTCACGTCGGGCTCCGGCGGGTGCAGGGCCTCGCGCCGCGCCTCGTGCGCGCGCTGCGGGCTGTCGCCCGGCCCGTCGGGGCGTCGCAGCAGCCGGCGCAGCCAGCGCGGCACCTTGACCTCGCCGCCCCACGGCTCCAGTCGTCGCTGCGGCATCGGCGGTGCTCCTCGTTCGCTCGAACCGGACACCCCGTACTTCGGGCCGGCGCCGGATCTGTGACGCTAGTGGAAGCCGCCGACCGTCCGCAACGCGCTGTTCGGCTCCGTCGACGGGTCGCGCCGGACGCCGGGCGGGGCCTGGTCCGTGTCGACGTAGAGGCACAGCCAGCGGCGCGCGACGCGCCCGGGGACGCACACCCGGTAGGCGTCGTCGGCGAGCCGCAGGGCGTCGACGGCGGCGAGTCCGGGCCGGTACTCCGGGGCCCGGGCGAGCACGAAGTCGCGCGTGGCGGCGTGCGCGGCGGCGAGGTCCCGCTCCTGCGCGGCGACGGCCGGGCGGTGCACCAGCCCCGCGGCCACGATCACGGCGGCGAGCCCGCACAGGAGGACGGTCCCGGCGCGATCGGTCGCGATCAGCCGCGGCAGGTCGGGCCGGCGGCGCCGTACGACGCGGGCCAGCAGCGGCGCGACGACCGCGACGAGGAAGAGGTTGGCGAAGCCGGCGACCAGCACACCGCCGATCACCGCCTCCGGCGCGCCCTCGTAGGGCGGCAGCACCGCGATCAGCACGCCCTCCAGCGGCGTGAGCGCGATGAACGCGGGCCACAGCCACGCGCCGCGCATGCGCCACCGCAGCCGCGCCCTCCAGAACCGCTCCACCCGGTCGGAGTCCGCCACCCTGCGGAGGGTAATCTTCGGCCGGCAACGGCGGGCGGGCACGGCGATCCCGGGTCGTCCGCCCTGTGGAAGGCGCGCCGGCGGATCCCGGAGCGCCCGTCAAGCGGAAAGGGAGATGCGCCACATGGCGACGGAGACGGCTCAGGCGGGCACCGACATCGCGGCGCCCGCTTCGGAGCACCTGACGCTGGAGGATCGCGTCGGGCTCCTGCGGGCGATGCTCACCATGCGCAGCATCGAGGAACGCGCGATGACGCTGTACCGGCAGGGCAAGGTGCCCGGCTCGTTCTACGACGGCTTCGGGCAGGAAGCGGTCTCCGCGGGCCCGGCGTGGGCGATGCACGGCCACGACCGCCTGTGCGTCCTGCACCGCGACCTCGCCGCCCACCTGATCCGCGGCGTCACCCCCGCGCGCATCTTCGCCCAGTACATGGGCCGCGAGGGCGGCATCACGCGCGGGCGCGACGGCAACGTCCACTTCGGCGACCGCACGCTCGGCTGCGTCGGGATGGTCTCGATGCTGCCGGACATGATGCTCGTGGCCACCGGGCTCGCCATGGCCTTCAAGCTGCGCGGCGAGCAGCGCGCCGCGCTCACGTGGTTCGGCGACGGCTCGACCTCCCGCGGCGACTTCCACGAGGCGATGAACTGGGCCGGCGTGCAGCGGCTGCCGGTGATCTTCGTCCTGGAGAACAACCAGTACGCCTACTCCACCCCGCTCGACCAGCAGTTCGCCGTCGACCCCGTGGAGCGCGCCGCCGCCT
This sequence comes from Solirubrobacteraceae bacterium, assembly GCA_035563395.1. Taxonomy (GTDB): domain Bacteria; phylum Actinomycetota; class Thermoleophilia; order Solirubrobacterales; family Solirubrobacteraceae; genus DASQMT01. Next base: position 1,745 of record DATMVH010000604.1, on the reverse strand, counting down.
ACGGCTTTCCGGGCGTGAAGGTGGACGGCAACGACGTCGAGGCGATGTTCGAGGCCACCCGGGCGGCGCGGGAGCGCGCGATCGCCGGCGAGGGCCCCACGATGATCGAGGCGGTGACCATGCGGATGCACGGCCACGCCGCCCACGACGACATGCGCTACGTCCCGCGCGAGCAGATCGAGGAGTGGAAGCGCAAGGACCCGATCGACCGCCAGGTCCGGCGGCTCGAGGCGGCCGGGGTCGACGTGGGCGCGCTGCGGGCCGACGTGGCGGCCGAGATCGAGCAGGCGGTCGAGGAGGCCCTCACCTCCCCGATGCCGGACGGCGCGACGGCGACGGACCGCGTGTTCGCGACGGAGCCCGCGCTGCTCGAGGACGGGCGCACCCGCTGGAGCGGGTTCGGGACCGCCTGATGCCCACGATGACCTACCTGCAGGCGGTGTCCGCGGCCATGCGCGAGGAGATGCGCGCCGACGAGCGCGTGTTCCTCATGGGCGAGGACATCGGCGTGTTCGGCGGCGCCTTCAAGGCGACGGACGGCTTCATCGACGAGTTCGGCCCCACGCGGGTGATGGACACCCCGCTGGCGGAGTCGGCGATCATCGGCACCGCCATCGGCGCCGCGGTGGAGGGCCTCCGCCCGGTCACCGAGATGCAGTTCGCCGACTTCGTCTCCTGCGGCTTCGACCAGCTCGTCAACGTGGCCGGGAAGATGCACTACCGGCAAGGGCTCAGCGTCAACCTGACGGTTCGCCTGCCCAGCGGCGGCGGCTTCTCCGGCGGTCCGTTCCACTCCCAGAACCCCGAGTCGTGGTTCATGCACGCGCCGGGCCTGAAGGTGGTCGCGCCCTCGACCCCCGAGGACGCGAAGGGCCTGCTGATCGGCGCGATCCGCGACCCGAACCCGGTCGTCTACCTCGAGCACAAGCACCTCTACCGGCGCGTCAAGGGCGAGGTCCCGGAGGGTGCGTACACGACGCCGTTCCGGGCTCGCGTGGCGCGCGAGGGCACCGACCTCGTGGTGATCGCCTACGGCGCGATGATCCACACGGCGCTCGAGGCGACGGCCGACCTGGAGGGCGCGTCGATCGAGGTCCTCGACCTGCGGTCCCTCGTGCCGCTGGACGAGCAGGCCATCCTCGCGAGCGTCCGCAAGTGCTCGAAGGTCGTGATCGTCGACGAGGCGAACGAGACATGCGCGGCGGGCGCGCAGGTGGCCGCGCTGATCGCCGAGCGCGGCTGGGAGGACCTCGACGGGCCGGTCGTGCGCGTCGCCACGCCCGACGTGCCGATCCCCTTCTCCCCGCCGCTCGAGCAGGCCGTGCTGCCGCAGGTCGACGACGTGAGGGAGGCGGTGCGTGAGCTCCTCGCGTACTGACGCGCTCGTGGACGTGACGATGCCCCAGATGGGCGTGTCCGTCGCGGAGGGCACCGTCGTGGAGTGGCGCAAGCAGCCCGGCGACTGGGTGCAGGCGGACGAGGTCATCGCGGCGATCTCGACGGACAAGATCGACACCGACGTCGAGTCCCCTGCGACCGGCCGCGTCGAGGAGCTCCTCGTGGCGGTGGGCGAGACGGTCGAGGTCGGGACGGTGCTCGCCCGCATCACGACCGACGCGCATCCCGGCGAGGCGCACGTGACGGAGGCCGACGTCGAGGCCGGCGACAAGGAGGATGCCACGGAGGCCGGCGCGGCGCTCGCGGCGCCGGGCGGCGCCGGCGAGCTGCAGGGCGACACCGCGCGC
>DATMVH010000603.1:0-4929 GCA_035563395.1 Solirubrobacteraceae bacterium | reverse complement strand
ACGGCGAGGGCCAGCAGGTCGTCGCCCGCCTGTCGGCCGAAAGCCCCGTCACCCCCGGCGACGAGGTCGAGCTCTCGCTCGACACCAGCCAGATCAAGCTGTTCGCCCAGGACGGCCACAGCCTCGTCAAGGCCCGCCACTAGACCGACGACCCGGAGGCGGCGATCCCGCGGCGCGTGCGGCGCGCCGCGGGGCCGCCCCCGCATCACCGCGGCAGTCGCACCAGCACGGCCTCGCTCGGCGCCAGCGCGAGCGCGCCGAGGTCCACCTCCCCCTCCGCGCGGTCGGGGTCCGTGGACAGGACCAGCGTTCCGCGCCCGCCGGCGCCGTCCCCCACGCCGAGCGGCGTCTCGGCGGCCGCGAAGTTGACGGCCGCCAGCAGGCGGTCGCTCGCGTCCTCGCGCAGCCACGCCAGCACCGGCTCGGCCGCGTCGACGGAGCGCTGCGCGCCCGTCTGCAGGACCCTGAACTCCGCGCGCAGCGCCGCGAGGCGCCGCACGAGCGCGAGCGTCGAGCGCGGATCCTCGTCCTGCGCCTCGACGCACAGGCGCTCGGCGTCGGCGACCAGCGGCAGCCACGGCTCGCCGGTCGTGAACCCGCCCCCCGGCCCGGCCGCCGACGGCCGGCGCCACGGCAGCGGCGCGCGCTCGGGATCGCGCCCGTCGACGTCGACCACGCGGTCCACCGGGATCTCGGCGTCGGGCAGCCCGAGCTCCTCGCCCTGGTAGACGAACGGCGTACCGCGCAGCGCGTAGAGCATCAGCGCGACGGCGCGCGCCCGCCGCGGGCCCTGCCCGTCCGCGGCGAACCGGCTCGCGACCCGCGGCTTGTCGTGGTTGGCGAGAAACCACGCCGGCCAGGCGCGGCCCTCCGCGAGCGCCTCGAAGTCGTCGATGGACGTCCGGAAGCCGTCGGCTTCCCACTCGAGCTCCGCGAAGACGAAGTTGTGCGCCAGGTGCAGCTGGTCCCCCGACTTCAGGTAGGACACGACCCGGTGCAGGTCCTGCAGGGCGACCTCGCCCACGATCATGCGGTCCTCGTACTCGTCCACCACGACGCGGATGCCCCGCAGCCGCGGGTGGATGGTCTCCCAGTCCTCGTCGTGCCGGCGCGCGGCCCCGACGTGGTCGCGTAGGAGCGGGTCCTTCGCGATCTTGGCGATCGCGTCGAGCCGGAAGCCGTCGACGCCGCGGTCGAGCCAGAACCGCAGGACGTCGTGCATCGCGGCCTCGACCTCGGGGTTGTCCCAGTTGAGGTCCGGCTGCTCGGGCATGAAGGAGTGCAGGTAGTACTGCCCGGTCGGCGCGTCGAGCGTCCACGCGCTGCCGCACGCCCGGAAGGTCGACAGCCAATCGTTCGGCGGGCCGCCGCCGGGCGCGGGATCGCGCCAGACGTACCAGTCGCGCTTGGGGTCGTCGCGGCTCGAGCGCGAGGCGACGAACCACGGATGCCGGTCGGAGCTGTGGTTCGGGACCCAGTCGAGCACGATCTTCATCCCGGCCGCGTGGCACTGCGCAATCAGCTCGTCCATGTCGGCCAGCGTGCCGAAGGTCGGGTCGATGTCGCAGTAGTCCGAGACGTCGTAGCCGAAGTCGGCCATCGGCGAGGCGAAGACGGGCGAGAGCCACACCGCCTCCACGCCGAGGGCCGACAGGTAGCCGAGCCGCGTAATGATCCCGCGCAGGTCGCCCACCCCGTCGCCGTCGGCGTCCGCGAACGACCGCGGGTAGATCTGATAGATCGCGCCGCGTTGCCACCATGCCGGCTCAGCCATCCGCGGCACTGTACGGGAGCACCGCCGTGCCTCGCGTTGACCCGCGCCTGCCCGCTCGCCACACTCGTGCCCGTGTGCGCGGGACACGCGACGGCGCCGAGGGCCTGAGCCGTGCGGAAGGCCGCGCTCGCGCTCGTCGTGACCGCCGTGGCGGTGGTGCTGCTCGCCCGTTTCGAGACGCAGCCGCCCAGGACGCTGAACCCGAACTCGGCGCTGCGGCCGGCGTCGACGCCGCCGGCCATCGCACGCGCGGAGTCCGAACCCGTCCGGCGCTCCGGCGAGCGGCAGGGCCATTCGGCGACGGGCCCGGCGATGGTGACGCCGTTCTCGGTGATCCAGGTCCGCGCCACGGTGGCGGACGGGCGGCTGACCGGCGTGGAGACCGTCGCGCTCAGCGGCGACGGGCCGCACACCGAGGCGCTCAACGCCCGGGCGGAGCCGATCCTGCGCGAAGAGGCGCTGCGGGCCGGCAGCGCGGACGTCGACGTCGTCTCCGGCGCGACGTCGACGAGCAGGATCTGGATCGAGTCGCTGCGGGGGGCGATCGAGGAGGCGCGGCGGGCGGAGCGGCGGGCGGAGCGGCGGGCGGAACGCCGCGCGGCGGCCGGCGACCGGGATCGGCGCGAGCGCCGCTGAGGCGGCGCGGGGGTGGCCGCGGCGGCCGGGTACGCTCGTGACTGCGACAGCGCCAACGCCGCCGCCGCACGCCCGCGCATGAGCCTCCGCCTCGTCCTCCCGCCCCTCCTCCTCGTCGCGCTCGGCGCCGCGGCGGCGATCCTCATCCCCGGCACGGCCGGCACGGCCGTCGCGATCGTGCTCGTCGGCAGCGGCTGCGTCATCGCCGTCTCGCTGCTCTTCTGGCAGGTCGGCCGCAGCGAGGACGAGGAGCGCGAGCGGCGCTGACGCAGGCGCGGCGCCCCGCGGGACGCGCACAATCCACCACCTCATCGAAGGTTTGCGGTAACCTCAACCCTTCCTTAGGCAGGGCTGTCGTCCATTCCAATCGGCAGGTACGGAGGCCCCGTGGTCGTCGCTTCAGCACCCACGATCGTGATCGAGCGCGTGCAGGCCGCGATCAACCGGCACGATCTGGACGCCCTCATGGACTGCTTCCACCAGGACGTGCGGAGCGAGCAGCCGACGCGTCCGGACCGCGGCTTCCGCGGCCGCGAGGAGCTGCGGGGCTACTGGGAGCACGTTCTCGGCGGCCCGGGCGCATTCGAGGCCAGGCTGCTGCGCTGCGCCGGGTCGGGCGACACCGCGTGGGCGGAATGGTGCTGGCACGGGGAGCGCGCCGACGGCACGCCCTTCGCGCGCGCCGGGGTGACGATCTACGGCCTGCGCGACGGCCGGATCGCGTGGATGCGCCTGTACATGGAGCCCGTGCACGGCGACCCCGTGACGCTCGCGGGCTGGATCGTGCACGACCTGACGAACGACGCCCGCTGACAGGGGCGCCGCGGGCGCGGCGTCAGCCCCGGGAGAGCGAGAAGCCGCCGTCGGAGGTGATCACCTGGCCGCACACCCACGCGGCCTCGTCCCCTGCCAGCCACGCGATCGCGCGCGCCGCGTCCTCCGCCGTGCCCCAGCGGCCGAGCGGCAGCCGCCGCAGCTCGTGGCGCGTGAGCTCCGGCGTCGCCCAGCCGGTGTCGGTCGGGCCCGGATTCAGCGCGTTGACCAGGATCCCGCGCGGCGCGAGGTGGGCGGCGAGCGACGCGGTGAGGGTGTGGAGCGCCCCCTTGCTCGCGGCGTAGGGCAGCTCGCGCGGCATCGGCTCGAGGTCCTGGCCGGAGGTGAGCAGCACGACGCGGCCGCCGGGCCGCGCGTCGTCGTGGCGCGCGGCGTAGGCCTGCACGAGCAGGAGCGTCGCGCGCACGTTGACGGCGAGCGTCGCGTCGATCGCCGCGGCGTCGAGCTGCTCGAGGTCCTGGTCGCACGAGGCGGCGTGGTTGGCGATCAGGATGTCGACGTGGCCGACCGCGGCCGCGGCGGCCGCCACGCACGCCGCCGGCGCCGCCGGATCGGCGAAGTCTTCCTCCACGTGCGCGGCGACCCGGAGGTCGGCGGCGAGCGCGGCGACGCCCCCGGCGTCCGCCGCGAGCGTGTCCGAGCCCGGGCCGGGGTCGAACCCCTGGATCACGACGTCCGCGCCGGCCTCGCGAAGCCGGCGCGCGACCGCGTACCCGATACCGGCGCGGCGGCTCACGCCGGTCACCAGGGCGCCGCGGCCGCCGAGCGGCGCGCCGGCGGCGCTCACAGCCCGAGGTCCTGCTTGTACTCGCGCCGGTAGCGGTCGCGGGCGTCCAGCACCTTGGCCACGTAGTCGCGCGTCTCCCGGAACGGGATGTGGCTGGCCGCCCGGAAGCGCTCGCCGCGGGCCGCCGCCGCGTTGAACCACTCGTCGACCTTCCCCTCCCCCGCGTTGTACGCGGCGAGCGCGAGCACGACGTCGCCGTGGTAGTGGCGCAGCAGGTAGCGCAGGTACCACGAGCCGTAGGAGATGTTGATCTGCGGCGTGGCGAGGTCGCCCTGCTCGAACGCGGTGCCGCCGGACTTGCGCGCGATGTAGTCGGCGGTGCCCGGCATGATCTGCATCAGGCCCTTGGCGCCGGCGTGCGAGGTCTGGTCGCGGAAGCGCGACTCCGCGTAGATCACGGCCGCGATCAGCGCGGGGTCCAGGTTCTTCTCGGCGGCCTGCTGGCGGATGATGTCGTCGTGGCGCAGCGGCAGGGTGACCTCCTGCACCGCCTTGTCCGCGAACGGCGCGATCAGCGCGGGGATGGCGACGGCCGCGACCAGCACGGCGCCGAGCAGGAGCAGCCGCCGCCGCACCACCTCCTGGCGGCGCGCACCGGCGCGCGCCCGGCGGGGCCGGGCGCCGGAGCGGGCACGTGTCGGCGCGGGGCGCGTGCTCATGGTCCCGTCAGCTTCGCAAGTACCCGCGACAGTTCCTGCTCCAGCGCGCGAAGATCGCGGTCGTTGCGGACGACGAAATCGGCGCGCGCCGCCTTCTCGTCCTGCGTGAGCTGCCGCACGCCGCGCTCGGCGAGCGCCGCGTGCCCCCGCGCGCCGGCCCGCGCGGCCCGGACCTTCTCGTCCGCCACGACCGCGATCGTGGCGTCGAAGGCGTCGTCGAAGCCCGACTCGAACAGCAG
>DATMVH010000602.1:0-3058 GCA_035563395.1 Solirubrobacteraceae bacterium | reverse complement strand
CGTCCGCGGGCTGCACGGCGCCGACCTCCGTCGCCTGCTCGAGCGTCTCGTAGCCGGTGAACGCAGTCCGGACGCCGGCCTCGCCGACCCACGCCCGCGCCCCCTCGACGAGCCGGTCGCGCCCGCCGCGGCCCGCGCTGGCGCGGGCGCGCACGCGCTGCTGGTCCATCAGGTCCTCGAAGCCCTGCTCGTCCACGCCGAGCCCCTGCTCCGCGGCGAGCTCGACGGTCAGGTCGAACGGGAAGCCGTAGGTGTCGTGGAGCTGGAACGCCTCCTGCGCGCCGATGCCCTCGGCGCCGCGCTCGCGCGCACGGGCGATGTGCTCGTCGAGGATGCGCGTCCCCTGCTCGAGCGTCTGCCCGAACGCCTCCTCCTCGCGCGCGAGCCACATGTCGACGGTCGCCGCCTCGGCGTGCAGCTCGGGGTAGCCGGAGCCCATGAGCTCGCGCACGACGCCCGCGAAGCGGGTGAGGAACGCGCCCTCGATGCCGATCCGCCGGCCTTGCAGGACCGCGCGGCGCATCAGGCGCCGCAGCACGTAGCCGCGGTCCTCGTTCGACGGCACGACGCCGTCCGCGACGAGGAAGGACATGCCGCGCGTGTGGTCGGCGAGGATCCGCAGCGCGCGGTCGACGTCGAGGCCCTCCCCGTAGCGCCGGCCGGAGAGCTCCTCGCCGAGCCGGATGAGCGGGAGGAACTGGTCCGTCTCGAAGATCGTCTCCGTGTCCTGCTGGATCAGGGCCATCCGGTTGAGGCCCATGCCCGTGTCGATGTTCTGGCTCGGCAGCGGGGTGAGGACGTTCTCCGGGTCCTGGTCGTACTGCATGAAGACGAGGTTCCAGTACTCGAGGAAGCGCTCGTTCTCGCCCCCCGGCAGGTCGTCGGGGGTGCCGAACTCGAGGCCGCGGTCGAGGTAGAGCTCCGAGCACGGCCCGCACGGGCCGATCGGGCCCGCCTGCCAGAAGTTCTCCGAGCGCGGGCACGGGACGATCCGCTCGCGCGGCACGCCGACCGACAGCCACGCCTCGATCGCCTCCTCGTCGGGGCCGAGGCCGAGGTCCTCGTCGCCCTCGAAGACGGTGATCCAGATGCGCTCGGGATCGAAGCCGAAGCCCTCGAGAGACAGCTCCCACGCCAGCTCGACCGCGCCCTGCTTGAAGTAGTCGCCGAGCGAGAAGTTGCCGAGCATCTCGAAGAAGGTGAGATGCCGGGTCGTGCTCCCCACCTTGTCGATGTCGGGCGTGCGGAAGCACTTCTGGCATGTCGTGAGGCGGTGGTGCGGCGGCTTCTCCTGGCCGAGGAAGTAGGGCTTGAGCGGGTGCATGCCCGCGGTGGTCAGGAGGACGGACGGGTCGTAGCTCGCCGGGACCAGCGAGGCGGACGGCAGCCGGCGGTGGTCCCGCTGCTCGAAGAAGGAGAGGAAGCGCTCGCGGATCTCGTCGGAGGTCACGTGCTGAGTCTAGGCACGTGGCGGCGGCGGGCGCGGCCGTAGACTCGCCACCGGTATGGAGCCGCCGCGTGTCACCAGCTCCCGCGTGGTCTACGAGAACCGCTGGATGCGCCTGCGCGAGGACCGGACGGAGAGCCGGGACGGCACGCCCGGCCTCTACGCCTGGATCGAGAAGCCGCCGTCCGCGGTCGTCGTCGCGCTCGACGGCGCCGACGTCTGGCTCGTGGAGCAGTTCCGCCACCCGGTGGGGCGCCGCTTCTGGGAGTTCCCGCAGGGCGCCTGGGAGGACGCGCCGGACGCGCCGGCCGAGGAGCTGGCGCGCGGCGAGCTGGCCGAGGAGACGGGGCTGCGCGCCGCGGCGATGGAGCGCCTCGGCACGCTGTTCTTCGCCTACGGCATGAGCGACCAGCGCTTCGACGTGTGGCTCGCGACCGGACTCGAACCCGGCCCGCGCGCGCCGGAGGCGACGGAGCACGACCTCGTGTGCGCGAAGGTGCCCGTCGCGCGCTTCGAGGCGATGATCGCCGCCGGGGAGGTCGCCGACGCCGCCACGGTGGCGGCCTGGCACCTCGTCAGCCGGCGATGACGCCGTGGCCGACGACCACGTCGCCGCGCATGAAGCAGGCGACCTGCCCGGGCGCCGCGCCATCCGCCGGCGCGTCGAGGACCACCGTCACGTCGCCGCCGGCCCGCTCGGACACGCGGCACGGGAGCGGCCGCGCGCGGTAGCGGAGCTTCACGCGGTCGACCTCGTCCTCGGGGCGGTGCAGGACGGCGTCCCGCACGCACACCGCTCGCGCGGCGAGCGCCGCCCGCGGCCCCACGGTCACGGTGTTGGCCCGCACGTCGGTGGCGAGGACGTAGAGCGGCTCGGCGGCCGCCACGCCGAGGCCCTTGCGCTGGCCGACCGTGAAGTGGTGGGCACCGCGGTGGCGGCCGACCTCGCGGCCCGCGGCGTCGACGATCGCGCCGCCGCGGTCGCGCACCCCGCCGTGGCGGGCGAGGAACGCCGCCTTGCCGGTCCCGGCGAGGAAGCACAGGTCCTGCGACTCGCGCTTGCCGGCGACAGGCAGCCCGCCCGCGCGGGCGATTCCGCGCACCTCGGGCTTCGTCAGGTCGCCGAGCGGGAAGCGCAGCCGGGCGAGCGTCCCCGGGGCGAGGGCGGCGAGCATGTAGCTCTGGTCCTTCGCCGGATCGGCGGCGGCCCGCAGCAGGCCGTCCGGCGTCCGCCGGGCGTAGTGCCCCGTCGCGAGGTCGGCGGCGCCGAGGCGGTCGGCGAAGGCCACCATCGCGTCGAGCCGGACGCGACCGTTGCAGCCGACGCACGGGTTCGGCGTCAGTCCCGCGGCGTAGCCGGCGAGGAACGGGTCCACGACGCCGGCGCGGAAGGCGTCGCGCAGGTCGAGCGTGAAGTGCGGGAGCCCCATCCCGTGCGCCACGGACCGGGCCAGCCGGACGGCGTGCGCGCTGCAGCACGACGCCTCCCCGTCCGTTTCCGCGTCGCGCCACAGCTCGAGCGTCACGGCGACGGCCTCGCGCCCGGCTTCGCGCACGAGCAGCGCGGCCACCGCGGAGTCGACGCCGCCGCTCATCGCCACGAGCGTGCGG
>DATMVH010000601.1:0-2239 GCA_035563395.1 Solirubrobacteraceae bacterium | reverse complement strand
ACGGCGAGGGCCAGCAGGTCGTCGCCCGCCTGTCGGCCGAAAGCCCCGTCACCCCCGGCGACGAGGTCGAGCTCTCGCTCGACACCAGCCAGATCAAGCTGTTCGCCCAGGACGGCCACAGCCTCGTCAAGGCCCGCCACTGAGCCGCGACCCCGGTGTCCCCGCGGCGCACACGCACCGCGGGGACGCCCCGGGGTCACGCACGCGTGCCTCCGGTGCGGGTGCTCCAGGTCGGCGTCGGCGGCTTCGGCCGCACGTGGCTGGACGCGCTGACGGCGATCCCCGAGCACGTCCAGTACGCCGGGCTCTGCGACCGGGTGCCGGCCGCGCTCGAGGCGGCGCGCACGCTGACCGGGCTCCATCCCGGCCGCTGCCACAGCGATCTCGCCGCGGCGATCGCCGCCGCCGGCGCCGACGTGGCGGTGGTGGTGGTCCCCCCCGGCGCGCACCGCGCGGTCGCGACACAGTGCCTCGAGGCAGGCCTGCCCGTGCTGCTCGAGAAGCCGCTGGCGGGCACGCCCGCGGACTGCGCGGCGCTGCTCGACGCCGCCCGTGCGCGCGGCGTGGAGCTCGCCGTGAGCCAGAACTACCGCTACCGGCCGGTGATCGAGACCGCCCGGCGCCTGATCGCCTCCGGCCGGCTCGGGGCGGTGGCGCAGGCGCAGGTCGACTTCCGGATCCATCACGACTTCCGCGGGACGTTCCGCGAGGCGATGGACCATCCGCTGCTGCTCGACATGGCGGTCCACCACTTCGACCTGCTGCGGTTCGTGTGCGGGCTCGAGCCGCGGCACGTGCACGCGCACGCGTGGAACCCGCCGTGGAGTCAGTTCGCCGGCGATGCGTCGGCGGTGTGCGTGTTCGCGATGGAGGGCGGCGCGCGCGTCGTCTACTCCGCGTCGTGGCATCCGCGCGGGCAGTTCACCGACTGGAACTGCCGCTGGCTCGTCGAGGGCGAGCGCGGCTACCTGACGCTCGAGCGCGACCGCGTGCGCCTCTACGAGGGCGCGGACCCGCACCGCCCGGGCACGGTGGAGGAGGAGGCCGACGTCCCGCTCGTCGCCTTGCCGCACACCGACCAGGCCGCCGTGCTCCTCGACTTCGTGGCCGCGGTCCGGGCGGGGCGGCCGGCGCCGACCACCGCCGCGGACAACCTGCGGAGCCTCGAGATGGTGTTCGGAGCCGTCGAGGCGACGCGTCGCGCGGACGGCGTCGCGCTCGGCGGGTCGCTCGCGGGCGGGTGAGGGCGAGTTCGCCCGTCCCCCCGGGGTCGGCTCGGCCGGCGTTCCTGCACCGGCGCCGCGCCGCGTGCCACCCTTCGCCGCATGGCGCGGTCGGGGCCGTCCATCCTGCTCATCCGCCACGGGGAGACGGAGTGGAGCCGCTCGGGGCAGCACACGAGCACGAGCGACGTCCCGCTCACCGAGGAGGGCCGCGCTCGCGCCCGCGCCCTCGGCGCCCGGCTCGCCGGCCGGTCGTTCGCGCTCGTGCTGACGAGCCCGATGATCCGCGCGCGCGACACGGCGGCGCTCGCGGGACTCGGCGACCGCGCGGAGGTGACCGAGGACCTGCACGAGGTGGCCTACGGCTCCTACGAGGGGCGGACGACGCCGGAGATCCGCGTGGAGCGCCCCGGCTGGGACCTTTGGACGGACGGCACGCCGGACGGCGAGCCGCTCGAGGCCGCCGGCCGCCGCGCCGACCGGGTGCTCGACCGAGCGGCCGCCGCCGGCGGCGACGTGGCGCTCGTGGCGCACGGGCACATCCTCCGGGTGCTCGGCGCGCGCTGGATCGGCCTGCCCGCGGCCGGCGGCGGCTCGCTGGCGCTCGACACCGCGGCGCTGTGCGACCTCGGGTTCGAGCGCGAACGCCGCGTGATCTGGGCCTGGAACGACACGGGCACGCGAGCGGTCCTCGCCGGGTAGAACGCCGGCATGGAACGCGAACCGGACTTCGACGAGCAGGACTCCGGCGTCCCCGTCACGCCGCCCGACCGCAATCCGGACCCGGCCGGCCCGGAGCACTCCGCGCCGCCCGCCGGCGAGGGCGACCGCGAGCCGGGCTCGGGCGGCAGCCCGGCCGACCTCGTGCGCGAGGAGCGCGCGAGCGAAACGGGCTCGGATCCCGACGAGGAGCCGGCTCGCAGCACCGAGGGCGGCCCTGCGGTGCCCGACCGGTCCGGCGGGCTCGCCGAGTCGGACCCGGCGCAGGGCCTGTGACGACGCGGCCGCCCTCGTTC
>DATMVH010000600.1:0-2693 GCA_035563395.1 Solirubrobacteraceae bacterium | reverse complement strand
GAGCGCCTCGGCGCGCGCGGGGTCGATGTCGAAGGCGACGATGTCGTGCCCCGCGCGCGCCGCGCAGGCGGCCATCGGGGCGCCCATGGCGCCGAGGCCGATCCAGCCGACTCGGGTCATCGTGCGATCTCCTTCCTCGTGTCGCCGCCGGGACGGGCGAGCGCCGTCAGCTTGGCCGCCGCGACATCGCGCATGGCGGCGACGGCGCGGTCCTGCAGCCGGGCGACGTCGTCGCCGCCGTCCGCGAGCCCGGCGCGGAGCGCGCCGAGGTAGGCGCGCCGCAGCTCGGCGTTGACGTTGACCTTCGCCACACCGGCGAGCACGGCGGCGGCGAGCTCCGCGTCGCTCAGCCCGGATGCGCCGTGGAGCACGAGCGGGACGCCGACCGCCGCGGCGATGGCTCCCAAGCGGTCGACGTCGACGTGCACCGGCGCCGTCGTGAAGCCGTGCACGGTGCCGACGGCGGCGGCGAGCGCGTCGACGCCCGTGCGCGCCACGAACTCGGCCGCCCGGCCGGGGTCGGTCAGCGCCCCCGCGGTCGCGTCGGAGGACGCGTCCTCGTCGCCGCCGACTCCGCCGAGCTCGCCTTCCACCCACACGCCGTGGGCGTGCGCGTGCTCCACGACGGCCCGCGTCACCGCGACGTTGTCCTCGAACGGGAGGCGGGAGCCGTCGATCATCACGGACGAGTACCCGAGCGCGATGCAGGCGGCGATCTCGCCGGGATCGGTCGCGTGGTCGAGGTGGACGCCGATCGCGACCGGCGCGTGCGTCGCGGCGGCGATCGCGGCGGCGGCCAGCGGCTCGCGGCCGACGCCGCGGAACGAGCTCGAGCCCGCGGCGACGATCGCGGGCAGGCCCGTGCTCGCCGCCGCCTCGCAGATCGCGCGGGTGGACTCCAGCGTGTAGGTGTTGAACGCGGGCACCGCCCGCCGCTGCGCCCGCGCGTCGGTGAGCAGGCCGATGCCCGTGGCGAGCATCAGGCGTCCCCGCGCAGGACGTCGATCACGTAGGCGAGCGTCGTCTCGTCGCCGACGTTGCCCGGGAACACGACGTACGGGACGCCGATCGCCTCGGGGGCCGCCTCGACCGGCCGGAACACGGACACGATGCCGGGCCGCATCTGCCCGAGCACCTCCGCGCGGCGGATCCCGAGCCCGCGCGCCGCGACGTCGTGGGAGGTGATGCCGCCCTTGGCGACGACCCACGCCGGCCGGGCGGCGCGGAGGCCCGCGACGACGTCGACCACGGCGGCGGAGACGGCGCGCGAGATCCGCAGGCTCTCCGCGGCGTCCGCGCCGCGGACCAGCGCGCGGCTCGTGAACACGACGACGTCCGAGCGGGCGAGCGCGGAGCCGGCGCGGGCGCACACGTCCGCGACGTGCGCGGCGCGCCGCGCCGGATCGGCGATCGTGGCCACGTCGAGCTCGATCTCCGCGAGGTCGCCGCGGGACCGCGCGACGGCGAGCTGGCGGCTTGTCAGCCCGACGTGGGAGCCGACGACGACGAGCCCGTGCCCGCCGGGACGGCCCGCCGGCCAGATGTCGTCCGGACGCAGCGGGTCGCGCGGCTCCAGCCCCGCGAGGGCGCGCACGAACGACGGGCCGCTGCGGTACAGGAACGCGCGGCCGGACCGGGCGGCGTCCTGTACGCCCAGGACGACGATCTCGAGGTCGCCGTACTCCATCGCGTTGACCACGACGAACCCGCCGTCCGTCACGCCGCGCAGGATCGCGGCGACCCGCTCCGGACCGCCGGCGCGGATGTCGTCCAGTCCGATGCTCCGCACGTCGCCGGGCGCGATCGCGCCGCCGCTCTTCTCCGCCACGAAGTCCTTCAAGTCCGACGCGGCGTAGCCGAAGCTCGCGTCGCGGGCGAACTCCGTCTCGCCCGCGGGCAGCCACTCGCCGCCGGCGCGCGCCCAGTGGACGTCGCCCGCGGTCACGCGCCCCGCCTCGATGAAGGCCGGGACGAGCAGGACGCCGTCGTAGCCGCGCCCGGTGACGTCGCGGCGGGCGGCGTCGAGCGCGCCGACCTCGGCGATGACGTGGCCGCGCAGCGTCGAGTCGCTGCGGCTGACCAGCTCGACGGGGCCGCCGAGCCGCTCGGCGAGCTCGAGCAGCGCCCGGCCCGCGTCGCGGTTGAGGCGCACCGCGTCGGCCTCGCTCAGGCTGCGCGTGTTGGTCAGCACGAAGCACGTCGAGCCGGGCTCCGCGAGGCCCGCGGCGTACTCGGCCGGATCGAGCACGGTGACGACCGCGACGCGGTGAACGCTCTGCGAGCCCGTGGGGTCGTCGTCGAGCACGGCGATCCGGCGGCCGGCGGCCGCGTTCGCGGCACGGATGCGCGCGCGGGCGTCCGCGACGGGGTGCGCGGCGGGGGCCGCGCCGAAGACGGCGGCGGCCGCGGGGAGCGGCCGTGGGGAACGGACGGTGGGCATGCCCTCGTGGGAGGCGGGTGCCCGTCGAGCGAGTGCCCGACACGCGTCCCTCAACGACTGCGGGCCGCCTGTGAGGCGGCCGCTGTCGGGGGGCGCTTCTCGGGGTGTGGGCGCGCGCGTGGGCGCGCGGCGACTAGTGGTTCCAGCCCATGACCGGGTGCTCCTTGGTGCTCGCGTGTGGAGCGCCGCATCCCGGCCGTGCTTCAGTCCTTCGGCAACCCGGCTGACTCCCGGCGGGAGTCCCGTGGCTTTG
>DATMVH010000599.1:0-3270 GCA_035563395.1 Solirubrobacteraceae bacterium | reverse complement strand
GACGCCGACGGCGGCGCGGAGCCGCCGCCGCCCGACGTGGAGAGGCTCGCCGCGCGGCAGCAGGAGCTCCTCTTCCGGCTCGCCGCCCGCCCGCGCCTCGCCGACCGCGTGCTCCCGCTCCTCCACGGCCGCCCCGGCGCCGAGGCGCGCGACGTCGTCGCGGCCCGCCGCGCGATCGCCGAGCTCAACCGCCCCCGTCCCGGCCAGGAGCTGCCGGAGCTCGTCGTGCGCGACCCCGAGCCCGCCGCCGTCATCCGCGGCCACTACCGCGCCGCCCACCGGCGCTTCGGGGTCGGCGTGGAGCTGCTCGCGGCCGTCCACTTCGTCGAGACGCGCTTCGGCCGCGTGCGCAACGACAGCGTCGCGGGCGCGCAGGGGCCGATGCAGTTCATCCCCGCGACGTGGGCGGCCTACGGGATGGGCGGCGACGTGCAGGACCCGCGCGACGCCATCCTCGGCGCCGCGAACTACCTGCGCGCCAACGGGGCCCCGGAGGACGAGCGCGGCGCGCTCTTCCACTACAACCCGTCCTCGCTCTACGTCGACGCCGTCTCGCGCTACGCGCGCCGGATGCGGCGCGACCCGCTCGCGTTCTACGCGTTCTACGCGTGGCCCGTGCGCCGCTGAGGCGCGGTCAGTCCACCGGCACGCCCGGGATCATCCCGTTGCGGAAGGCGTCCACGAACAGGCGGTGGTCGTGGCGCGTGAGGGCACCGTACTCGGCCCCGAAGGCGGCGAGATCGGCGGCGAAGGCCTCGACGCGGCCGCCGATCACGTCCGAGATCCGCGCCTCGACCTCCACGTCGACCAGCGGGTGCTCGCTGCCGGCGTCCGACACGCAGTGGACCTTCGCGGTCGCCCGCCCGAGGTCGCGCAGGAGCGGCAGCATCTCCTCCGGCTCGGTGATCGCGCCCCAGTCGAGGTCGGCCTCGTAGGGCGACAGCTCCTTGATCACCTGCCCCACCCCGTCGAGCTCGCACCAGCCCACCCACGGGTCCGCGTGGGCCTGCAGCGCGCGCTGCGACACGGCGGTCCGGTGGCCCTCGTGCTCGAAGTAGCCGCGGATCCGCTCGTCCCGCACGATCCGGCTCGGCGCCGGCACCTGCGCCTGCTTCATCGCGAGCACGACGTCGTTCTCGAGCGCCTGCGAGCGCCCCTCGACCAGCAGGTTGTACGCGCGCAGCCCGGCGCTCCCGATCCCGAACCCGCTGCGCCCGACCGCGTCCTTGACCGCGTAGGAGATGCTCTGCTGGCGCTTGACCTCCGGGATCGTCTCCAGGTAGCGGTCGTAGGCGGCGAGCACGGCCTCGCGCTCGCCGTCCTCCAGCTCGCGCACGCCGGGACCGGTCGCGAAGCAGCGGTCGCCGCGCCGCAGCGTGGTGATCCGGTCGAGCAGCTGGACGCGCGTCTCCAGCCGCGCGACCTCGAGGACGCCCTTCAGCGCGCCCTCCGTGTTGTCGAGCGTGAGGCGGAACTCGCGGTCGCCCGACGTGGTGGCGAACGTCCGCACCATCTCGGCGTAGGCGGTCGCGTAGGTCTCGATCAGCCGCCGGATCGTGCGGTCGGACAGCGCCTTGGCGAAGCCGAGCAGCGCGAGCGAGGCGGCCATGCGCTGGAGGTCCCAGGTGTAGTGGCCGAGGTAGGCCTCGTCGAAGTCGTTCACGTCGAAGACGAGCACGCCGGCGGCGTCCATGTAGGTGCCGTAGTTCTCGGCGTGCAGGTCGCCCTGGATCCACACGCGGTTCGTGTGCTCGTCGACCCACGGGTCCTCGAGCCGCTCCACGTCGGAGTAGAACAGCGGCGCGCTGCCGCGGTAGAAGGCGAACGGGTCGGCGGCCATCTTGCGGAACTTGCGGCGGAAGGCGACGGGGTCCGCCTCGATCAGGTCGTCGAACGCGTCGACGAGCACGGCGACGATGTGCTCCTGGCGCGCGTCGTCCGAGGTGGCGAGGTCGGCGATGGCGGGCATGACGGTGATGATCCCAGCCGAACGCTTCGCTAAGGTAATTAGCAATGCAAACGGATGTCGACCTGGCTCCTCGCCTGCGCATGGCGATCGTCCGCACCGCCCGGCGGCTGCGGCAGGAGGCGGGCAGCCCGCTCACGCCCTCGCAGGGCGCGGCACTGGCCACGATCGACCGTCACGGGCCGCTCACGCCGAGCGAGCTCGCCGCGCGCGAGCGCGTCCAGCGCCCGACGGCGACGCGCGTGCTGGCGCGGCTCGAGGAGGTCGGGCTGATCGTCCGGGCGGCGGACCCGGACGACCGCCGCTCCTCGCTGGTGTCGATCTCCCCGCGCGGCGCCGCGCTGCTGAGCGAGCTGCGGACGCGCAAGGACGCCTTCCTCTCCGACCGCCTCGAGGCGCTCGGAGCCGAGGACCGCGCGACGCTCGCGCGCGCCGCCGAGCTGCTGGAGGATCTGCTGGCGTGAGCCCCGCCGTCCGCCGCACCTTCCGCTCGCTCGGGATCCCGAACTACCGCCGGTACTTCACCGGCCAGGTGGTGTCCATCTCCGGCAACTGGATGCAGATCGTCGCCGAGATGTGGCTGATCGTGCAGCTGACCGGCAGCGGCGTGTCGGTGGGCGTGACGGCCGGCCTGCAGTTCCTGCCGGTGCTGCTGTTCGGCGCGTGGGGCGGCGTGCTGGCCGACCGGCTCGCCAAGCGCGGGTTGTTGACGGTGACGCAGATGCTCATGGCGCTGCCGGCGCTGGCGCTGTGGGCGCTGACGGCAAGCGGCCACGTCGACGCGTGGATGGTCTACGGGCTCGTGCTCGCCCGCGGCGCGGTGACGGCGATCGACAACCCGGCCCGGCAGGCCTTCGTGATGGAGATGGTCGGCGCCGACCGCGTGGTCAACGCGGTCGCGCTCAACTCCGTCGTCGTCCACACGGCGCGCATCGTCGGCCCGGCGACCGCCGGCGCGGTGATCGCGGTCGTGGGCGTGGCGACGTGCTTCCTCCTCAACGCCGCGACGTTCCTGGTGATGATCGCCGCGCTCCGGCTCATGGACCCGCGGGCGCTGCGGACGCCCGAGCGCGTCCCGCGCGAGCCCGGCCAGCTGCGCTCGGCCCTGCGCTACGTCGCCGGGACGCCCGCCCTGCGGATCCCGCTGGCGATGATGGCGCTCGTCGGCACGGTGTCGTTCAACTTCCAGGTGCTCCTGCCGCTGCTCGCCGCGCACACGTGGGAGGGCACGGCGACGACCTACGCGCTGCTGACCGCGGCGATGGGCGTCGGGTCGGTGACGGGCGCGCTGGCCGCGGGCGCGC
>DATMVH010000598.1:0-4698 GCA_035563395.1 Solirubrobacteraceae bacterium | reverse complement strand
CAGGACGTCGCAGTCGCCGTGCTGCCGGCCGACGCCGATCCCGACCTGCGCGCCCTCGCGCTCGCGACGCTGCCGGCGGGCGCCGGCGCCGTGCACGGGCCGCTCACACCCGGCCCGCCGCGCTGGGCCGCCCTCGCCGGGCTCGCCCGGCTGCGGTCGCTGCCGGCCGCGTAGCTCCCGGGAACTGCGGCCGGCGTCCGCCGACGGCGTCGAACGGCAGGCCGGCGCCTGCGGCACCGACCCAATCAGCCTCATGGCGATGACCGCCGGGACCGACGACCGGAGCCGGGCGGACGCTCGGCACGACGCCGGCGCGCGCGCCGATACGGCCCGGACGGCAGGTGCTCCGGATCGTCGAAGCTCCGGCCGAGCAGCCGGCCGTAGAGCTCTGCGGCGGCCGCAGGGTCCGGCTGGACGTGTCGACCCGGCCCGGGGCATCGGGCATGGCGTCTGCGGTCATGTCACATGCGTCGAGCGTGCCGGCTCATGCAGCGCATCCGCGCGCGATCGACCCGTGCCGGTTAGGGTCGGTCACAGATCGGCGCGTCGTCCGAAGGACGCAATGCATGACCTCGATCGCCGGAAGTGACGAAGCTCTGCTGGCCGACCGCGGCGCGGCCACGTTCGAGGAGTTCTACAACCGGCACGTCGAGAACATCCTCGCCTTCTTCTCACGGCGCACGCGCGACGCCGAGCTCGCCGCGGATCTCACCGCCGAGACCTTCGCCGCGGCGCTCGCCGGCCGCCGGCGGTACCGCCCGGAGGCCGGCGCCGCGGCGGCGTGGCTGTTCGGCATCGCGATGAACAAGCTCGCGGACGCGCAGCGGCGAGGCTTCGCGGAGCGCCGCGCGTGCCGCCGGCTGGGCATGGAGCGGATCGAGTTGTACGACGACGACATCGCGCGGATCGACGCCCTCGGTGACAGCATCACCGCCAGCGCGCTGCTCGAGGCGTTGCGCACCGACCAGCGCGAGGCCGTCCGCGCGCACGTCCTCGACGAGCGGCCGTACGCCGACATCGCCGCGCAGCAGCACGTCTCGGAGGCGGTGGTCCGCAAGCGCGTGAGCCGCGGGCTCGCCGCGGTCCGCCAGCGCATGGGGTCACGGGAATGAGCGACGACTTCGTCAGCCGGCTCCGGCTGGAGCTCCGCGAAGCGGCCGAGCGCGAGGCCCGGCGCGGACCCGTGCGCCGCGCCGCGCGCACCGTGCGGTGGGACGTCGCCTCCCCGCCCGTCCTCGCCGCCACGGCGCTGATCGTCGCCGTGCTCGTCGCCGTGGCGGCCGGCGGGGCGCTGCGCGGCCGCGACGCGACACCGCCCGTCGGGACGCAGCCGCACGTGGTCGCCGAAGCGACGCTCGTCGGCACCGGAGGCGCGCTCGAGGCCGGGTTCGGCTCCGTGTGGGCGGCGGACAACGGGACCGGCGAGGTGCTCAGGGTCGACCCGGAGACCCGGCGCGTCCAGGCGCGGATCCGTGTCGGCGGGCAGCCGACCATGCGTGCCGCCGCGGGCGCCATCTGGGCCACCGCCGAGGGGCGCCTGACGAAGATCGATCCGGCCACGAACCGCGTGGCCGCGCGCATCGACCTCCGGTTGACGCCGCGGCAACCGGCCGACGCGGTGCCCGGCCGCGGGGTCTTGTGGGTGATCACGCCGCTCGAGCTGCTCGCGGTCGACCCGCGCGGCGACGAGGTCACCCGGCGGATCCCGATCGCCCGCGCCGGCTTCCAGGCGGCCAGCTACACCTTCGACGCCGGGGCGATCTACGTCGGGCGTCCCGACGGCGTGCTGCTGACCTTCGATACGCGGACGGGCGCACGGACGTCGCGCGTGCGCGTCGGGCTCGACGCCTTCCTGATGGCCGCCGCGGACGGCCGGCTGCTCGCTGCGACGGCGAACGGAGTGGCGGCGATCGATCCGTCGAGCGGTCGCGTCGTATGGCAGCGGGACATCGGCGCACAGCGCGTCAACACGACGACGATCACCGGCGACGGCGGGTTGTGGGTCCACGGAACGGACGCGCGAACGGGGCGTGACCGGCTCTGGCGCATGGACGCCCGGGACGGTCGCGTCACCGGCTCGCTCGGCCTGCGCGAGTTCGGCGTCACCGGGTTCGCGGCGGTCGGCGACGACGTCTGGACCGTCAGTCCTCCGGGACGGCTGGTCGTGGTCAGGTGAGCGGCATCCGCGCCGCCGATCGACAGGAGGAGCCGATGCAGCCGCAGGAGACGAAGACGACGCGGATCCTCGTGGTGGCCAACCGGACGGCCGCGACGCCGCGCTTGCTCGACGAGGTCCGCCGGCGTGCGGACGAAGGGCCGTGCACGTTCTCCCTGCTCGTCCCCGACGCAGCGAACCGCAAGGCCGCGGACTGGACGCTGGAGAGCGCCATCCCCCTGCTGCGCCGCGCGGCGAAGGGCAAGGTGGAAGGGCTCGCGGGCGGCCCGGAGCCGTTCGAGGCCGTGCAGGAGGCCGTTCGCGGCGGCGACTTCGACGAGATCATCGTGTCGACGTTGCCGCGGAAGCGCTCGGCGTGGTTGCGGCGGGACCTCATCCGCCGCATCGAAGGGCTCGGCCTGCCGGTCACGGCGGTGGTTCCCCGCGAGCGCGGCCGGACGTCGACGCTCGAGGCGATGGCGTCGACGCCCGGCGCGGGCGGCGGCGCGGCGATGGGCTGAGACGCTCCGGCCCACGGAACCCGGTTCGCTGCCGGGGCCGCGGTTCGGCGCCCGCCGCGTGCGCCTCGTGCGGCCGCCCGCCGTCAGTCCGGCACCCGCTCGAGATGCGCGTCGCGGATCGCGACCGCGTCGTCGGGCGTGACGCCGGACGGGAACCGGAGCTGCTCGGTGAGGCCGTCGACGAGAGCGATGAAGGCGATGGCCTCGCCGCGGGCATCCGCCGCGCCGGCGCGGTCGAGCAGCGCCGCGACGATCTCGCGCAGCTCGCCCATGTCGGCGCACAGCTCGCCGGCGAGCGACGGCTCATAGGTCCATGACGAAGCGCTACGCGACCGTCCATGCCGGCCGGCGGATCGAGGTGGGAGCCGGGCCGAGGCTGGTCCGGCCCGACGGTCCGGCTGCTCGTCGACGGCGAGGTGGTCGCGCACGCAAGGGGCAGCAGGCGTGTCGCCGTGTCCGCGGATGGGCTGGAAGCCCGGACATGGCTCGCGTGGCACGGCGAGGGGCTTCACGCGCGCCGAGCTCGTCGTGGACGGCGACGCGTCGCGACCGGTTCCGCTCGACCGCCGCCCGGCACGCTCGCCGCGGGCCGCGAGGCGTTCGCTCGCCGCCACCCGGCGCTCTACGCGGGCCACCACGCGGCCGCGGGCGTCGGCAAGGTGCTGGCCGGGCTGATCGGGGCCTCCTTGCTCGTCGGCCTGCTCCCGGACATCTCGATCGGCCTGCCGCTTCCGTCCATCGACCTCCCGCTTCCGTCGATCGACCTGCCGGGCATCGCCCTCCCGCAGCCTCCCGAGCCGCCGGCGTGGCTGCGCGCGGTCCTCGACAGCGCGAAGTGCTGGGGCCCGATCCTCGCGGGGATCGCGTACGCGGTCGTGGAGTACCGGCGCCGCCGGCGGCACGGCATGGCGCGCCGCCACGAGTCGCAGCGGCGGGGCGGCGGCGCGGGCGGGTCGCCCGCGCGCGGCGGCGAGCGGCCCGCGGGCCGCTGACCGTCCCGGGCGGCCTTGCTCCCTCCCTCAGAGCTCGTGCCCGGCGAGGTCCACGTCGCCGTGGGCCGCGAGCCAGGCGACCGCCTCCCGCAGCGCCTCGAGGGCGGTGTAGCGCGGCGCGTAGCCCAGGATCGCTCGGGCGCGGTCGATGCTCGCCGCGATGCTGCGGGCGACGTGCTCGCGCGTCGCCTCGGCGTGCTCGGCGCCGGACCGCCGCTCGAACTCCGGCCAGTCGACGAGGTCGAGCACCGGCTCGCGGCCGAACCAGCCCGCGACCCCGGCGGCCAGGCCGCGCAGCGTCATGGCCTGCTCGGCCACGACGTGGAAGCTCGACCCGATCGCCGCGGGACGCGCGAGCGCGCGCTCGAACGCCTGCGCGACGTCGTCGGCGTGCACGTGGTGCAGCACGCCGAGCCCGAGGTCGGGCAGGGCCAGCGGCTCGCCGGCCGCCAGGCGGCGCCAGACGTCCGGGTCGAGGTTGCCCGCCGGCGTGATCACCGGCCAGCCCGGGCCGCTGATGTGGCCCGGGTGCAGGATCACGCTGGGAACGCCGCCGGCGACCGTCTCGCGCTGCAGGAGCGCCTCGATCGCCGCCTTGCCCGTGCCGTACTCGCCGAACGCCGTCCGCGGCTCGTCCTCCGTGATCGGCACGCGGGCGGCCGGGCCGTGGACCCAGATCGTCCCGCAGTGGACGAGCAGCGGGCGCGCCGGCCGCAGGGCGTCGACGAGCTGCTGCGCCGACTCCGGGGTGAAGCACACCATGTCGATCACCGCGTCCGCGTCCAGGCCGGCGATGCGCTCGCCGAACGTGCCGTCGCGGTCCTCGGCCTCGCGGTCGACGCGGATGCGGCGGACCGCGGCCCACTCGGGCGCCGGCCGGTACGGCTCGCGTTCCCCGCGGCTGAGTCCGATGACGTCGTGCCCCGCGCGGACCAGGCGCGGGACGAGATACGTGCCGACGTGCCCGGTGGCCCCGATGACGACGATGCGAGACATGAGGCGGCAGCCTAGTCGGCGGGGCGGGGCGGGG
>DATMVH010000597.1:0-2586 GCA_035563395.1 Solirubrobacteraceae bacterium | reverse complement strand
CGTTGACGAATGGCCGCCCGTCGCCGAGCCGGCCGAGCTCCAGGTGCCGCAGCTCGGTGCCGGTCACCGCCAGCGCGGCGGCTTCGAGCGGGTCCAGCGGAAGCCCGTTGGCGCGCACGAAGTCGTTCGCCGTTCCGGACGGGATGACCACGAGCGGCACGTCGAGCCGGCCGGCGAGGTCCGCCACCGCGCCGACGGTGCCGTCGCCGCCCGCCACGGCGAGGCGGTCGGGTCCGGTCGCGGCGGCTGCCTCCAGGTCGCCGGGCTCGCAGCCGTGGACGGACACCTCGGCGCCGCGCTCGCGCATCGCGCGCGCCAGCGGGGCGGGGTCGAGGCCGCCGCCGGACGCACGGTTGGCGATCAGCGCGACCCGCACCGCCGTGAGGGTATTGTCCGCCGCCGTGTTCGGCCGGATCGACCACATCGGCGTGGCGGTCGCCGACCTCGAGGCCGCGGTCGCGCTCCACGTCGACACGTACGGCATGGCGGTCGCGCACCGCGAGACCGTCGCGGCGCAGGGCGTCGAGGCGGTGCTGCTCGACGTCGGCGAGAACCACGTCGAGCTGCTGCGGCCGCTCGGCGACGACACGCCCGTCGGCCGCTTCCTCGCCAGGCGCGGCCCGGGGCTGCACCACGTCGCCTACCAGGTCGCGGACATCGAGGCGGCGCTCGAGCGGCTGCGGGCCGCCGGCGTGCGCTTGATCGACGAGGCGCCGCGCACCGGGATCCGCGGATCGCGCGTCGCCTTCCTGCATCCGGGCGCGAGCGGCGGAGTCCTCACCGAGCTCGTGCAACCGGCTACCCTCGCGGCATGACGGCGAGACGAGCGGCGGTCGGGTTCTACGGCGGGCAGGTCCTCTCCCTGCGCATCACCGAGGACAACCTCACGGCGCTGCGCGAGGCGCTGCGCGCGGGCGACGGCGGCTGGTACGAGGTGGAGGCGACGGACGGCGCCGTGGTGGTCGACCTGCAGCAGGTGGTCTACCTGCGCGTGGAGTCCGACGAGCACCGCGTCGGGTTCTGACGCAGCCCCTCCCGCGGTGCACCGCGTCCGCGTCCGCGCCAACGCCGTCGACCTCGCGCTCTACCGGCGCGTGCGCGCCTTGGCGCGCACCCCCGACACCGTGCGCTGGGTCCGGCGCTACTCGCGGCTCGGGGAGCACGGCGCCGTCTGGCTCGCGCTGGGCGCGGCGGGGACCGCGGTGGACGGCCGCCGGCGCGGGCGCTGGGCGCGCGCGACCGCGGTGGTCGGCGCGGCGTACGTGACCTCCACCTCGATCAAGCTGGCGGTCGGCCGGCGCCGGCCGGTGATCGAGGACCTGCCGCATCTCATGGCCACGCCGACCGGCCTGTCCTTCCCCTCCTCGCACGCCACCTCCAGCTTCGCCGCCGCGCGCGCCTACGGGCCGCTGCTGCCGCCCGGGCCGCTCTACGCCGCCGCGCTCGCCATGGGCGTGTCGCGGCTCTACCTCGGCGTGCACTACCCGTCCGACGTGGCCGCGGGAGCGGCGCTCGGGACGGCGCTGGGAGCGCTCGGGCGATGAAGGTGGGGATCGTGGGGATGCCCAATGCGGGCAAGTCCTCCCTGTTCAACGCCCTGTCGCGAGCCGGGGCGGAGGCCGCGAACTACCCCTTCACCACGATCGAGCCGAACGTCGCCGTCGTCCCCGTGCGCGACGAGCGGCTCGACGCGGTCGCCCGGACGGTGGGGGCGTCGTCCGTGGTCCCGGACACGATCGAGTTCCACGACATCGCCGGGCTCGTGGCGGGCGCGCACCGCGGCGAGGGGCTCGGCAACCAGTTCCTCGCCAACATCCGCGAGACGGACGCGCTGCTGCACGTCGTCCGCACCCACCGGGACGAGAACGTCATCCACCCCGAGGGCCGCATCGACCCCGCGGCCGACATGGAGACGATCGAGACGGAGCTGGTCTTCGCCGACCTCGAGCAGGCCGAGCGGCGCCACGCGCGCGTGGTGCGCGACGCGCGCAGCGGGGACAAGGCGGCGGTCGCCGAGGAGGCGTGGCTGCGCAGCGTGATCGACGCGCTCCAGCGCGGGGAGCCGGCCCGCGGCGTGCCGGTGCCCGACGCGGCGCCGAACGCCATGCGCAACCTGTCGCCGCTGACCGGCAAGCCGGTGCTGTACGTCGCCAACGTCGACGAGGAGGCCGGCGACGCCGTGCCCGCCGTGGTCGCCGACCACGCCGCCGCGGTGGGCGCCGCCGCCGTCGCGGTGTCCTCGCGGCTGGAGGCGGAGCTGTCGGAGCTCGACGACGAGGAGGCGGCCGCGATGCGCGCGGAGCTGGGCGCCGGCGAGACGGGCCTCGACCGCGTGGTCCGCGGCGCCTTCGGG
This sequence comes from Solirubrobacteraceae bacterium, assembly GCA_035563395.1. Classification (GTDB taxonomy): domain Bacteria; phylum Actinomycetota; class Thermoleophilia; order Solirubrobacterales; family Solirubrobacteraceae; genus DASQMT01. The sequence goes on along the minus strand of DATMVH010000597.1, from coordinate 233 downwards.
CTGCTCGACCTGCTCGCCTTCTTCACGGCCGGAGAGGACAAGCCCGCGCAGAGCCGGCACTTGCGGCGCGGGCGCACGGCGTGGCACGCGGCGGGCGAGATCCATTCGGACATCCAGCGCGGGTTCGTGCGCGCGGAGGTCATCGGGTGGGAAGCGCTGGTCGACGCCGGCGGCTACGCCCGGGCGCGCGAGCGCGGCGCGCTGCGGCTGGAGGGACGCGACTACGTGATGGC
>DATMVH010000596.1:0-3164 GCA_035563395.1 Solirubrobacteraceae bacterium | reverse complement strand
CGCGGCCGGTCTGGGGGCGGCCGCCGCCATCGCCGACGACGTGTCGGCCGGCCCGCACCTGTTCCGCCGCCTGCTGCCGCACCGCGCGACGTTCAACGTCGTCGCCCGCGCCGGCGACCCGGACGGCGCTACGACCGTCGCCTTCGTCGCCCACCACGACGCCCCGCGCGGCGGGCTCGTCTTCCATCCCGGCCCCACGCGCGCCGTCGCGCACGCCTTTCCGGGCTGGTTCGAGCGGCAGGACACCTCGCCGCAGATCCTGCGGATCACCGCCGGCGGGCCGGCGCTCGCGGGTTTCGGGGCGCTCGCCGGCCTCCCGCGCGTGCGGCGGTTCGGCGGCGCCGTGGCCGCCCTCTCGACGCTCACCTTCGCCGACATCGCGACGCGCACGGTGGTGCCCGGCGCCAACGACAACCTGGCCGCCGTCGCGGTGCTCCTCGAGCTCGCGCGGGCGCTCCGGGACGACCCGCCGCGCGGCGTGCGCGTGCTGCTGCTCTCGACCGGCTCGGAGGAGTCGTTCATGGAGGGCATGCGCGGCTTCGTCGCCCGGCATCGCGCCGCGCTGCCGCCCGACCGCACGCGGTTCGTCGTGCTGGAGTGCGTCGGCGGCCCGCAGCCGATCCTGCTCGAGGGCGAGGGGATGCTGCGGATGCACGACTACGACGCGGGAACGCGCGACTGGCTCGCCGCCGCGGCCGGCCGCGCGGGGCGCCCGCTGCGGCGCGGGCTGCGCTCCGGCTTCGCGACGGACGCGCTGATCGCCCACAAGGCCGGCTACCCGACCGCCGTGCTGGCCTCCGTCGACGCGTACAAGCTCGCGCCGCACTATCACTCCCAGCGCGACGTGGCCGCGAACCTCGACTTCGGGACGGTCGTCGCGATGTGCGAGATCTGCCGCGAGGCGGTGCGGTCGCTCAGCGCGCCCGCGCCAGCTCGCGCGCCCGCCTGATCGCCTCGTCGCGCGTGGCGATCACGCCCGCGAAGCGCTCCTCCTCGAGCGTGGCGAGCAGCTCGCCGAGCTGCGGGCCCGGCGGCATGCCCAGCGCGCGCGCCAGCTCGTCTCCGCGCACGAGCGGCGGGCGCTCCGCGTCGCCGCCGAAGGCGTACCCCAGCATCTCGCGCGCGACGTCGAGGTGGGCGGCGATGGCGGGCTCCGCCTTGCGGCCGAGCGTCGCGAGCCGGTCCGCGACCGTGAACACCGTCACCTCCACCGACCACGGGGCCGTGGCCTGGAGGTAGCGCCACACCGCGCGCCGGTCGAGGGGGCGCTCGTGGACGAGGAACCCGAGCCGCAGGTGGTGCAGGCACAGCGCCGCGACGTAGCCCGCGAGCCGCTGCGACGTCCGCAGCCGCCGCAGCACGGCGCGCGCCGTCTCGGCGCCCTCGCGGTCGTGGCCGGGAAAGCCGACGCGGCCGTCCTGCCGCTCCGTGCGCGTCCAGGGCTTGGCCGCGTCGTGCAGCAGCGCCGCGAAGCGCATGGCCTGCCCGCGCGTCAGCTCGTCCGCGAGCGGCGTGGCCAGGGCCGTGGCGACGGCCTCGGCGTGCTCGCCGAACCCCGCGGCCACCGGGTCGCGCTCGATCGCCGCGACCTGGTCGAGGACGGCCAGGGTGTGGTCGTGGACGTCGAGGTGGTGGTAGATCGTCTGCTCGACGCCGCGCAGCACGAGCAGCTCCGGGAGCACCTCGCGCGTGATCCCGTGCGCCTCCATGAGCGCGAGCCCGGTGCGCGCCGCCGGCGCGCAGACGACGTGCTTGAGCTCGCCGAAGACCCGCTCCGGCGCCACGTTCGCGAGGCCGGGCGCGTGGCGGCCGATCTCGGCGGCGGTGGCCGGGTCGATCGTCAGCTCGAGGTCGATCGCGAGCCGGACCGCGCGCAGCGTCCGGAGCGGGTCGTCCGCGAGCGACCGCGGGCCCACGGTGCGGAGCCGCCGCGCCTCCAGGTCGCCGCGGCCGCCGTGCGGGTCGAGCAGCTCCCCGCCGTCGAGCGGCTCGGCCATGGCGTTGACCGTGAAGTCGCGGGCGGCGAGATCGGCGCGGATGTCGCCGTCGCGCAAGCGCACGAGGTCGACGTGCCACGCGTGCTGCGGTCCCACCACGCGCCACGCGCCGAAGGCGCCCGACAGGCGGAACGCCGCGCCGCCGGTCGCGCGGGCGAGCAGGCGCGCGCCGTCCTTGGGGTCCTCGGGCACCGAGATGTCGAGGTCCACGGTCTCCCGGCCGAGCAGCCGGTCGCGCACCGCGCCGCCGACGATCCACGCCTCGCGGCCGGAGAACAGCTCTCGTGCCTCCTCGAGCGCGGGATGCGCCATCAGGCCGGCTCGCCGTCGCGGTGGTGGAGGCGGGGGACGCGCGCGCCGATCCCGCAGGCGACCTCGTAGTTGATCGTCCCGAGGCGCCGGGCCCAGTCCTCGGCGAGCACGCGCTCGTCGCCGGCGCGGCCGAGGAGCACGACCTCGCTGCCCCGCGGCGGCGGGTCGGGCCCCAGATCGACCGTGATGTTGTCCATCGAGACCGTGCCGACGAGCGGGACGCGCCGGCCGGCCACGAGCACGTCGCAGTCGTTGGTCAGCCCGCGCCGGACGCCGTCCGCGTAGCCGGCCGGGACGGTGCCGATCCACGTCGGCCGGCGCGCGACGAAGCGGCGGCCGTAGCCGGCGCTCTGCCCCGGCTCGCAGCGCTTCACCTCGGCGAGGTAGGAGCGCAGCTCGAGCGCGGGCTCGAGCCCGTGCGCCGCCGGGTCCTCGTGGAACGGGTCCATGCCGTAGATCGCGATGCCGCAGCGGACCATGTCGAGCCGCGCCTCGGGCAGCGCGAGCGTTGCCGCGGAGTTGGCCGCGTGGAGGCGCACGGGCCCGTGCGCCTCCCGCACGCGCGTGGTCCAGGCGAGGAAGCGCTCGAGCTGCTCGCGCGCGAAGCCCAGGTCGTCGTCGGCCGTCGCGAAGTGCGTCATCGCGCCCGCGAGCGTCAGCCCGGGCGCGGCGGCGACCGCGGCGGCCACCCGCGAGGCCTCGCCGGGGTCGCGCGTGCCGAGACGGCCCATCCCCGTGTCGAGCTTCACGTGGACACCCGTTCCGCCGCCGCGCGGGTGCGCGGCGACCGCCCGCACGAAGGGCTCCCGCCAGGCGACGACCTCGGCGCGCGCCTCCAGCGCGACGTCGAGCTCC
>DATMVH010000595.1:0-9574 GCA_035563395.1 Solirubrobacteraceae bacterium | reverse complement strand
CGCGAACCCCGAGGCCACGCCGAGCGCGCCGTCGAAGCGGCCGCCGCGGCGCACGGTGTCGAGGTGCGAGCCGGTCGCCCACCACGGGCCGGCGACGCGCGGCACCGCCCACAGCGAGCCCGCGGGGTCGCGCTCCACCGCCAGGCCGGCCGCGGAGGCCTGCTCCGCGAACCACGCCTCCGCGGCGGCGAGCTCCTCCGTCCAGGCGAGCCGCGTGGTGCCGTCCGGGCCGCGGCCGATCGGCTCGAGGCCCGCGAGCCGGTCGCGCAGCTCGGCGGCCGCGATCACCGCCGCTCCACGCGCCAGGCCTGGTCCGGCCGCACGTGGGCGAGCGCACCCCCTGCGAACACCGCCGCGACCGGGTTGTGCCCGAAGCGGTAGGGGACGTGCTCGGCCGGGCCGTCGAGCAGCACGACGTCGGCGCGCTTGCCGGCCTCCAGGGAGCCGAGCTCCGCCGACCAGCCGAGGACCCACGCGGCGTTCAGGGTGGCGGCGAGCAGCGCCTCGCGCACCGTCCAGCGGTAGCGGCGCACCGCGAGGCCGATCACGAGCGGCATCGACACGACGGGCGAGGTCCCCGGGTTGAGATCGGTGGCGAGCACGGCGATGGCGCCCGCGTCGGCGAGCTCGCGCCCCGGCGCCGTGGCCTCACGGCCCAGGAGCTCGGCGCCCGGCAGAAGGACGGCGGCGCACTCGGCCGCCGCGAGCGGGGCGATGTCGTACGGATGCAGGCACGACAGGTGATCCACCGACCGCGCGCCCCAGTCGAGCGCGACGGGCACCGACCGATGCGGGGCGAACTGCTCGATGTGCGCACGCAGGGGCCGCCCCGTCGCCCGCGCGATCATCCCCATCCGCGCCAGGTGGTCGTTCTTGAAGGCCACGGACTCCACGAAGATGTCGAGCGCGTCGACGTCGCACTCGCGCGCGAGCGCCTCCGCCTCGTCCATCCACGCGTCGGCCGTCGTGCCGGGCGGCACGGCGTGGGCGAACAGCCCCGTGAGGGCCATCGGGCGGCCCACCCGCGCGGCCAGCGCGCGGCCGAGCCGCGCCGACCGCGCCTCGCCGGCGTGCGACAGCCCGTAGCCGGTCTTGCCCTCGAACGCCGTCGTGCCGTGGGCGAGCATCTCGGTGGCGAGGACCTGCGACTGCGCCAGGACCGCCTCGTCGCCGGTCTCGGCCAGCGCCCGCGCCGAGGCGGCGATCCCGCCGCCCGCGGCGGCGATCTCCGCGTACGGGACGCCGGTCACCTTGCGCTCGTACTCCTCGGCGCGCCAGCCTGCGAACGGCAGGTGGGTGTGGCAGTCGACGAACCCCGGCAGCACGGCGCAGCCCGTGGCGTCGACCTGCACGTCGGCCGTCGCGTCGCGCTCGAAGCCCGCGATCCGTCCGCCGGCGAGCACGACGTCGCCGCCGTCGAGCGAGAGCTCCCCCGCGTGGTCGTGGCGCACGTAGGGCAGGCCGTCGCGCGGCGGGCGCAGCACCTGCGCCGCACCGCGCAGGCACGCGGAGGGCAGCGGCGCGGTCACCGTTCCATCATCGGGATCCGCACCCCGAGCCGCTCGGCGGCGTCCAGCGCGACCTCGTAGCCCGCGTCGGCGTGCCGGGCGACCCCGAGACCGGGATCGGCGCGCAGCGTGCGGGCGATCCGCGCCGCGGCGGCGTCCGTGCCGTCGGCCACGCACACCTGCCCGGCGTGCAGCGACAACCCCATGCCCACGCCGCCGCCGTGGTGGAAGGACACCCAGCTCGCGCCGGTCGCCGTGCACAGCAGCGCGTTGAGGACGGGCCAGTCGGCCACCGCGTCCGAGCCGTCGCGCATCCCCTCCGTCTCCCGCTGCGGGGAGGCGACCGACCCGGCGTCCAGGTGGTCGCGGCCGATGACGATCGGCGCCTTCACCTCCCCGGAGGCGACCATCTCGTTGAAGCGCAGGCCGGCGCGGTCGCGCTCCCCGTAGCCCAGCCAGCAGATCCGCGCCGGCAGCCCCTGAAAGCGCACCCGCTCGCCCGCGAGCTCGATCCAGCGCCGGATGTGCTGCTGCTCGCCGAACAGGTCGAGGATCGCCCGGTCGGTCGCATGGATGTCGGCCGGGTCGCCCGACAGCGCGACCCAGCGGAACGGGCCCTTGCCCTCGCAGAAGAGCGGGCGGATGTAGGCGGGAACGAAGCCGGGGTAGGCGAAGGCCTCGGCGTCGCCGTGCTCGGCCGCCACGCCGCGCAGCGCGTTGCCGTAGTCGAACGCCTCCGCGCCGTCGCGGGCGAGCGCGCGGATCGCGCCGACGTGCGCGAGCACCGACTCGCCGACGCGGCGCAGGTAGTCGTCCGGATCGGACCGGCGCAGCGCCTCGGCCTGCTCGACCGTGAGCCCCGCCGGGACGTATCCGTACAACGGGTCGTGGGCACTCGTCTGATCGGTCACGACGTCGACCGGCGCGGCGCGCCGCGCGAGTTCCGGCAGCACCTCGGCGGCGTTGCCGAGCAGGCCGATGGACAGCGGTCGCCGCGCGGCCCGGGCGGTCTCCAGCCGCGCGAGCGCGTCGTCGAGCGAGCCGGCGCGCTCGTCGAGGTACCCACTCCGGATCCGCCGCTCGATCCGCTGCACGTCGACCTCGACGCACAGCGCGCAGCCGCCGTTCATGGTCACCGCGAGCGGCTGCGCGCCGCCCATGCCGCCGAGCCCGGCGGTGACCACGAGGCGCCCGGCGAGCGAGCCGCCGAACCGCTGCCGGGCGATCGCCGCGAAGGTCTCGTAGGTTCCCTGCAGGATCCCTTGCGTGCCGATGTAGATCCACGAGCCGGCGGTCATCTGGCCGTACATCGCCAGCCCGGCAGCGTCGAGCGCGCGGAAGTGCTCCCACGTGGCCCAGCGCGGCACGAGGTTGGAGTTGGCGATGAGCACCCGCGGGGCGTCGGGGTGCGTCTCGAACACGGCGACCGGCTTGCCGGACTGGACGAGCAGGGTCTCGGCGTCGCCCAGCCGCGTCAGCTCGCGGCGGATCGCGGCGAGGCAGGCGTGGTTGCGGGCCGCCTTACCCATGCCGCCGTAGACCACGAGGTCCTGCGGGCGCTCGGCGACGTCGGGGTGCAGGTTGTTGTCGAGCATCCGCAGGGCGGCCTCCTGCGGCCACCCGCGGCAGCGCAGGGGCGCCGTCATGCCCACCGCCCGGTGCGGTGCGACGTGGTGACCGCGTCCGCCATCCGTGACATGCTCGCAGCCCACCGGATTGACTTCGATCGAACGAGTTGGGATAAACCCGCCGCGTTCAGCGTCGGCCTTGAGGAGGGACCGTGAACCGAGACACGCAGCGCCGGGTCGACGCGATCCGGGCACGGAGCACCGAGGCGGAGAACCACCTCATCGACGCGTACTCCGGCGGAGGGGTCAGCCGGCGCGAGTTCGTACGCCGCGGCACCGTGCTCGGCATGTCCCTGACCTCGCTGGGCTTCCTGGCGAGCGCGTGCGGCAGCGGTGACACGAGCGGCGGCAACGGCGGCGGGACCGCCACGACGGCGGAGCAGACCGCGAAGGTGCAGCCGGGCGGGACGTTCAAGGCCGGCATCAACATCCCGGCCGGCGCGGTCGATCCCGTGACGGTCGCGGACGACGGCGGCCTCGCGATGCTGGGCCAGACGGGCGAGTACCTCACGTGGTCGGACTCCAAGCTCACCCTCCAGCCGCGGCTGGCGGAGAGCTGGGAGCCCAACCAGGACAACACCGCGTGGACCTTCAAGGTCCGCCAGGGCGTGAAGTTCCACAACGGCAAGGACCTCACCGCGGACGACGTGGTGGCGACGTTCGACCGCCTCGCCGACCCGGACAACGCGTCCGCGGCGCTGTCGGCCTTCCGCGGCGTGCTGTCCAAGGGGAACATCCGCGCGGTCGACCCGCAGACCGTCGAGTTCCAGCTCGACGCGCCGAACGGCAACTTCCCCTACCTCGTCTCCTCCGACAACTACAACACGATCGTCCTCCCGCAGAACTACGACGGCGACTGGGAGAAGACGTTCATCGGGACCGGCCCGTTCAAGCTCGAGCGCTTCAACCAGGGGCAGGGCGCGACGTTCGTGAAGAACCCGGACTACTGGGACGCGCAGCGCAAGCCCAACCCCGACCGCACGGAGATCCGCTTCTACGAGAAGGAGCAGGCGCGCGTCCTGGCGCTGCAGAGCGGCGAGGTCGACGCCATCGCGCAGTTCTCCGTGTCGGGCGGCAAGGCGCTGCTCACCGACCCGAACGTCCAGACCATCGCGCTGAAGGCCTCGACGCACCGGCAGGTCCACATGCGGACGGACCGCGAGCCGTTCACCGACAAGCGCGTCCGCCAGGCGATGGCGCTGCTGGTGGACCGCCGCGCGCTCGTCGACGGCCTCTTCGAGGGCCGCGCGCAGCTCGGCAACGACAGCCCGTTCTCGCCGGTCTACAAGTACACGGACACCACGGTGCCGCAGCGCCAGCAGGACGTGGAGCGGGCTCGGGCGCTGCTCGCCGACGCGGGAATGGCCGACGGCTTCGAGGTCACCATCGACACCTACGACGCGTTCGAGATGCCGAGCCTCGCGCAGCTCATCCAGAACGACGTCAAGCCGGCGGGGATCCGCGTCAAGCTCAACATCGGGACCTCGTCCACCTACTACGGCGACGCGGTGTTCGGCAAGTCGCGCTGGCTGGACTCCGTCATGGGCATCACGGACTACGGCCACCGCGGCGTGGTCAACGTCTTCCTCGGCGCGCCGCTGGTGAGCGACGGCACGTGGAACGCCGCGCACTTCCGCAACAAGCGCTACGACCGGCTCGTGCGGCAGTTCACCGCGCAGTCCGACATCGACCAGCAGAAGGCGACGGCGCGCAGGATCCAGGAGCTGCTGCTCGACGAGACGCCGATGATGATCCCGTACTTCTACGACTTCCTGACGGGGGTGCGGAAGGGCTTCGGGGGCGTGGAGACGACGGCCATGGCGCACATCCAGCTCACCGGGGCGGGCCAGACGGTCTGAGCCGGGCGGGCCGGGCGGCCGGGCGACGGGGGACGAGGGGGGATCGCGATCGCACGGTTCGTGGCGCGGCGGGTCGCGCTGGGCCTCGTCACGCTGCTGATCCTCAGCGTGATCGTGTTCCTCATCGCGCAGGTCCTCCCCGGCGACGTCGGCCGCCGGATCCTCGGGCCCTTCGCCGACCAGCGGGCGGTCGACGCGCTCAACGAGCAGCTCGGCACGAACCGCTCGCTGGTGGCGCAGTACTGGGACTGGATCACGGGCTTCCTCACCGGCGACCTCGGCGACTCGCTGGCCTTCCGCCGGCCGGTGAGCGAGGTGCTCGGGCCGGCGCTCGTGCGCTCCGCGAAGCTCGCCGTGCTCGCGTTCTTCATCGTCGTGCCGCTCGGGATCCTGGGCGGTGTGGTGGCGGCGCGCGGCGAGGGCAGGATGCGCGACCGGCTCGTCTCCGTCGGCGGCCTCTCGGCCACCGCGGTTCCCGAGTTCGTCTGGGCCGTCACCCTCATCCTCATCTTCTCGCTGACGCTCGGCCTGCTGCCCTCCACGGCGCAGTTCCCGGACGGGTCCGGGCCGCTGACGCAGATCGAGTACCTGCTCCTGCCGGCGCTGTGCCTCGTCTTCGTGCTCTTCGGCTACATCGCGCGGATGGCGCGCGCGGGGACGATCGAGGCCCTCGACGCCGACTACACGCGCACGGCCGTGCTCAAGGGGCTGCCCGACCGCGTCGTCCTGCGCAAGCACGTGCTGCGCAACGCGCTGCTGCCGACGATCGCCGTCGTGGCCACCCAGACCGGCTACCTCTTCGGCGGCCTCGTCGCCATCGAGGTCATCTTCAACTACCAGGGGATCGGCCAGGCGATGTTCCGCGCGGTGTCGCAGAAGGACTTCCCGATGCTCCAGAGCACGGTGCTCGTGATCGGGCTCATCTACCTCGTGGCGACGCTCGTCGCCGACATCCTCTACTCCGTGCTGAACCCGCGCGTGCGGCTCGGGAGCGCGGAGTGAGCGTTCCGCAGCAGCCGGTCGGCTCGCCGCTCGATGACGCGCTCGCCGCGAGCCCCGCCGCCGGTCCGCGCCGGCCGGACGAGGGCCGGACGGCGCGGCGCGAGCAGCTGCGGGTGCTCGTCCGCTCGAAGACGTTCATCGCCGGCGCGGTGATCGTCGGCTTCTGGGTGCTGTGCGCGGGCTTCGGCGAGTTGCTCGCGCCGCAGGACCCGCTGGCGCCCGACCCTCTGAACGACCTCGCGGCGCCGTCCGCCGACCACTGGTTCGGCACCGACCGGCTCGGCCGGGACGTGTTCTCGCGGGTGATCGTGGGCGCGCGGGACATCATCGTGGTGGCCCCGCTCGCCACGCTGCTCGGCACGGTGGTGGGCACGGCGCTCGGCCTGGTCACCGGCTACTTCCGCGGCGCGGTCGACGACGTCCTGAGCCGCATCATCGACGCGTTCCTCGCGCTGCCCGTGCTCATCCTCGGGCTGCTCGCCATCACCGCGCTAGGGCCGTCGCGGGGCACCGTCATCCTCGTCATCGGCGCGGTGTTCGCGCCGATCATCGCCCGCACGGTGCGCGCCGCGGTGCTGACCGAGCGCGGGATGGACTACGTGGCCGCGGCGCGGCTGCGCAACGAAAGGACCCCGTACGTGCTGTTCGGCGAGATCCTGCCCAACGTGATGGGCCCGGTGACGGTTGAGTTCACCGTCCGGCTCGGCTACGCGATCTTCTACGTCGCCACGCTGTCGTTCCTCGGCTTCGGCATCCAGCCGCCGGCGCCGGACTGGGGTCTGCAGGTCTTCGAGCACTACGGGCTCATCAGCGGCGGCTTCTGGTGGGCGGCGTTCTTCCCGGCGCTGGCCATCGCGACCCTGGTCATCGGCGTGAACCTGCTCGCCGACGGCGTGACGCAGGCCTTCGAGCGATGAGCGCGACCGCCGCCGCCCGCGCCGTCCCGGCGCTCGACATCCGCGACCTCGAGGTCCAGTACCGCGTCCGCGGCGTGTGGCGGCAGGTCCTGCGGGGCGTCAGCCTCGCGATCGCCGGGGGCGAGTCCTACGGCCTCGTCGGCGAGTCGGGCTGCGGGAAGTCGACCGCCGCCTACGCGGTCCTGCGCTACCTCCCGCGCAACGGGCGCATCAGCGCCGGCACGGTGTCCGTGGCGGGAGAGGACCTCGCGCACATGGCCGACGCCGACGTGCGGCGGATGCGCGCCGAGCGGCTGTCGATGGTCTACCAGAACCCCGGCTCGGCGCTGAACCCGACGCTGCGCGTGGGCGAGCAGGTGGCCGAGGTCTACGAGCTCGCCGGCACGGACCCGAAGGTCGCGCAGGAGCGGGCGCACGGGATGCTGGCGAAGGTCCAAATCGCCGATCCCGGCAGCGTGATGCGGCGCTATCCGCACCAGCTCTCGGGCGGCATGCAGCAGCGGGTCGTGATCGCCATGGCGCTCGCCAAGGACCCGGCGCTGCTCATCCTCGACGAGCCCACGACAGGGCTGGACGCGACGGTCGAGGCCGAGGTGCTCGATCTGGTGGCCGCGCTCCGCACCGAGTTCGGGACGAGCATCCTCTTCATCAGCCACAACCTCGACGTGATCGCGCGGATGTGCGACCGCGTCGGCGTGCTCTACGCCGGCCGGCTCGTGGAGGAGGGCGGCGTCGACCGCGTGTTTCACGACCCGCGCCATCCGTACACCGTCGGGCTGCTGCGCTGCATCCCCCGCGGCGGCGTGCGCAAGGACCGCGAGCGGCTCGACACGATCCCCGGCTTCCTCCCGCAGCTCGGCGCCGACCTGCCCGCGTGCGTCTACGTGGACCGCTGCAAGCTCGCACAGGACATCTGCCGGCGGGAGGAGCCGCCGATGTACGACACCGGCGGCGGGCGCGTGAGCCGCTGCCACTTCTGGGAGCAGGCACACGAGCTTCCGCGGGCGACCCCGCCGATCCCCGTCCGCAGCGCCGTGGAGGCCGATGCGCAGCCCGTGCTGCGGGTCGAGAACCTGCGCAAGACGTTCAGGCAGGACGGGCACGACATCCACGCGGTGCAGGACATCGCGGTCGCGTTGCGGCCGGGGGAGACGCTCGGGCTCGTCGGTGAGTCGGGCAGCGGCAAGACGACGATGGCCCGGCTCCTGCTCGGCCTGACGGAGCCCGACGAGGGCTCGGTCGTCGAGTTGGACGGCCGGCCGGTCGCGCCGCTGATCACCAAGCGCGGCCAGGAGGAGGTCCGCGCCGTCCAGATCGTGTTCCAGAACCCGGACGCGGCGCTCAACCGGCGGTTCTCGATCCAGCGCATCATCGGGCGCGCGGTCACCAAGCTGCTCGGCAAGACCGGCCGGGAGCGGGAGGAGCGGCTGCACGAGCTGGCCCATTCCGTGCGGTTCGACACGCGGCTGTTCCGGGCCCGTCCGGCGCAGCTCTCGGGCGGGCTGAAGCAGCGCGTCGCGATCGCGCGGGCGTTCGCGGGCGAGCCGCGGATCGTCGTCTGCGACGAGCCCACCTCGGCGCTCGACGTCTCCGTCCAGGCGGCGATCCTCAACCTGCTCGCCGAGCTGCAGTCCGACAAGCGCGTCACCTACCTGTTCATCTCGCACGATCTCGGGGTCGTGCGCTACCTGTCGGACCGGATCGCCGTGCTCTACCTCGGCCGGCTGATGGAGATCGGCGACGCCGAGCGGGTCTTCCGCGCCCCGCACCACCCGTACACGGAGGCGCTGCTGTCGTCCGTGCCGGGCGCCGAGGGGGAGCGGCGGGAGCGCATCCGGCTCGAGGGGGAGATTCCCTCCGCGGCGAACCCGCCGTCGGGCTGCGTCTTCCACACGCGCTGCCCGCGCAAGTGGGGCGACATCTGCGCGCGCGAGGAGCCGGAGCTGAGGGAATACGAGCCGGGGCACTTCATGCGCTGCCACATCCCGCTCGAGGAGCTGGCGCGCAAGCAGGGCGTGACGCTCGAGGGCGCGCCGCTGGGGAACGGGAACGGCGCGGGCCGCCAGGGGACGCGCGAGGCCGGCTGATGCGCACGCGTGCCGCGGTGCTGGAGCGCGCCGGCGGCCCGCTCTCGGTGGAGGAGGTAGACCTCGCGGCGCCCGGCCCGGGCGAGGCGCTCGTCCGCCTGCACGCGAGCGGCGTCTGCCACTCCGACTTCAACGCCGTGGACGGGACCGCCCCGACCCGCTGCCCCGCCGTCCTCGGGCACGAGGGCGCGGGCGTGGTCGAGGCGGCCGGCCCGGGGGCGGGCGTGGCGCCCGGCACGCGCGTGATGCTCTCGTGGATGCCGTCGTGCGGCGCGTGCCCGGAGTGCCTGCGCGGCTTGCCGCACCTCTGTGCGACCGCGTGGCGCGACATGGGCCACGGCGGGCTCCTCGACGGAACGCCGCGGCTGTCGCGCGACGGCGCGCCGGTCTATCACTACTCGTTCCTCTCGACCTTCGCGGAGCGCGCGGTCGTCCCGGCGGCGTGCTGCATCCCGTTCCCGGACGACGTCCCGTTCGCGGTGGCGGCGCTGGCCGGCTGCGCCGTGGCGACGGGGACCGGGGCGGTCTGGCGCACCGCGGGCGTACGCCCGGGCGAGCTCGTGGCGGTCTTCG
>DATMVH010000594.1:0-3685 GCA_035563395.1 Solirubrobacteraceae bacterium | reverse complement strand
CCGTCGACGCCGCGCGCCTTCACGCCCGCCCGGCGCAGCACGGCGAGCCGCTCCTCCGCCGCCGGCCCGAGCGCGATCACGCCGTCCGCCGCGAGCAGCTCGACGCCGAAGCGCTCCTCCCACGCCTGCCACAGCGCGCGCGACTCGCACGCGAGCTCGACGAGCCGCGGATCGTCGTGCCCGTGGCGGAAGATGCGCGACTCGCCGCCCGACTGGGCGGCGCCCGGCGTCCCGGGCTCGTACAGCGTCACCGGGACGCCGCTCTCGGCCAGCGCGAGCGCCGTCGAGAGGCCGACGATGCCCGCGCCCACGACGCCCGCGTCGGTTCCGGTCTGCACGGCGGGTCCGCTACCCGCGTCGGCGCCCGCGCAGACGGCCTGGCGCGTCTTCGCGGCGCTCAGGCGGCGCGACGGAAGTCCGCCGCGTCCGCCGGGATGGGACCGCCGGTCCTGCGGCCTGCGGCGATTCTCGGCCGCCGGGCCATGCGCGCGACGTGCACGGCGTGATGCAGTTGGCCCGAGACAAACGCGGCTGACGTCGCCGCGCTTACCGGCAGATTCCGCGGCGGAAGACGCGCCGGTACGGTCGCCCCCGCGACGAGAGGAGTCATCGTTGAGCTCTGACCTCCGAGAACTGCACGTGATGCCGCACCAGCACAGCGGCGGCTGGCTCGTGGGCACGGGCGTCGGCCTGGCCGCGATTTCGTGGCACAGCACCGCCGACGAGGCCGAGGACGCCGCCCGGCGCTACGCGACGGACGCCGGCGCGCGCTGCATCTACCTGCACGACCGCTACGAGCGCGTCCGCGCACTGGCCCCGGCGACGTCGCGGCGCCGTGCGCCGCGACGGGCCGACGCGCCCGACGTCCTGCACTAGCCGGCGCTAGAGCCGTTGACGCCCGGCGTACCCGGCATCGAGCTCGTGCCAGAACTCGATGTCGGGCTCGCCCTCGACCCAGCACAGGTAGACCTCCCGGTCGTCCCGGATCGCCGGGAAGTCGACCAGGCCGCGGTCGAGGTCGCGCAGAACGATGCCGCGCGCCTCGAACTCCGCCGCGCCGGCCTGCAACTCGAGCAACGCCTCGCCCGCGTGCCGCCCGCGCGTGCCGCCGCCGTTGGTCCGCGCGCCCTCGACGAGCGCGCCCCGCGTTCCGGCGGCGGTCATCCGCTCACGCGCGCTGCGCATGGCCGCGAGGCGCTCGCCGACCCAGGGAAGCTCCGCCCTCGCCTCCTCCAGCGTGAAATGCCGCGGGTGCCGCACCGCGCCGCATTGTCGCCCACGGGCCCGCATCACGGCGCGCCGACTCAGCCCGCGCGCTTCAGCTTCCCGTGCCGCTTCGCGTAGCGCTCGCCGGTGCGGAACACCGCCAGGCCCAGCGGCACCGCGACGACGCCCATGACCAGCAGCGGCCACAGGTCGCCCCACACCGCCCCCGGCCCCGCGCCGTCGAGCACGGCGGCGCGGATGCCGTCGAGCGCGTACGTCGCCGGCGACACCGTGGCGAGCGCCTGCATCCATCCGGGCATGACCTCGACGGGGTAGTAGACGCCGGAGACCACGAGCAGCATGCCCTGGGCGATGAAGCCGAGCTGCGCGCCCTTCTCCGGGGAGATCAGCGGCAGCACGGCGGTCACCATGCCGATGCCCACGAACGGCACGGAGGCCGCGGCGAGCAGCAGCAGCGCGGTGGCGAAGTCCGCCTGGTCGAGCTCGAGGCCGAAGAACAGCGCCACCACCGCGAACAGCAGCGCGGTGCGCACGACCCCGTAGAGCACCGCGAACGTGCCCATGCCGAGCAGGTGGACGGCGCGCGAGAGCGGCGCCATGAACGTGTACTCGATCGTCCCCTCCCAGCGCTCCCACGCGACCGTCTCGGTGAGGATCTCGAACACGATCCCGAGGTAGGACCAGATCACCGCGCCGATCAGCAGGTAGGTGGTCTGGCGCTCGACGTCGAGCGTGCCGCCGCCGGCCTCCACCCCCTCGGCGATGAAGACCACGGTGAGCGTGTTGGCGATCGTCCAGACGAAGAACGCGAGCTCCCACCAGCCGTAGCGCTTGACGAGGTAGGCGTTGCGCTCGACGACGCCGAGCAGCGCGATCGCCTGCAGGCGCGCGGCGCCCATCAGGCGGCCTCCTGTTCGTCCTCGTCGTCGAGCGCCCGGCCCGTCGCGGCGAGGAACGCGTCCTCGAGCGACGCGGCGCCGTAGCGCGCCCGCAGCGCGGCCGGCGGCTCGAGCGCCAGCAGCCGGCCGCGGTCGAGGATGCCGACGCGGTCGGCGAGCACCTCGGCCTCGGCCATGTCGTGCGTGCAGAGCACGGTCGTCGTGTCGTGCGCCGTGCGCATGTCGGCGATGAAGGCCTGCACCTCGCGCTTGGAGCGCGGGTCGAGGCCGGTCGTCGGCTCGTCGAGCAGCAGGAGCACCGGGGCCGTCAGCAGCGCGCGGGCGAGCGCGACCTTCTGCTGCATGCCGCGCGAGAGCTCCTCCATCGGCTCGCCCGCGCGCCGGGCCGGGAAGCCCACGGCGGTGAGGATCTCCGGCACCCGGCGACGCGTACGCCCGGGCGTGAGCCCGTAGAAGCGCGCGGCGTAGGCGAGGTTCTCCGCGGCCGACAGCCGCTTGAAGAACGACGCCTCGACGGACACCCGGTTGACGAGCCGGCGGACGGCGCGATCCTCGCGCGCGACGTCGTGACCGAACACGCGCGCGTGGCCGCCCTCGTGCAGCAGCAGCGTCGCGAGCACGCGCACGAGCGTCGACTTGCCCGAGCCGTTCTGCCCGAGCACGGCGACGCACTCGCCGCGCGCGACGCTGAAGGACACGCCGTCGAGCGCCCGCGTGCGGACGCGGCGACGGTGCTCACGGCGGCTGAAGAGCTTGACGAGGTCGACGATCTCGACCGCAGGCATCGGGAACTCCTTCGCAGGACTGAGACGGCAGGGCAGGGGCGACCGACCGGGGGCTGCGGCCCGGCTCCGGCGGTGCGCGCGCTCAGTTCATGAGGAGCATCCTGGCCGACCGTACCACCGGCGCCCGCCGGCCGCGAGCCGCGGCCGCGCCGTGGCCGGATTCGAACCCGTCACCAGTTCGTGAACGAGCCGTCGTCGCGGCGCAGCAACGGAAGCTCGTGCGGTCCGGGCCGGCTCGCGCGCGCCGCCTCGCGGTCGAGCTCGATGCCGAGCCCGGGGCGCCCGCTCGGCAGGAGCGCACCGCCGGCCACCTCGGGAACGCCGGTGAAGAACGGCGACGCGGGGTCCGGGACGTGGGCCAGCTCGCAGATGCCGAAGTTCGGGCACGCGAGGTTGAACTCGCGCGACGCCGCGGTCGCCACCGCGCCGAGCGGGTTGTGGGTCGCCATCAGGACGTGGTGGGCCTCGCACCACCCCGCGAGCTTCCCGAGCTCGGTGAAGCCGCCGGCGATGCAGATGTCGGCGCGGCAGTAGTCGATCAGGTCGTGGTCGAGCAGCGGACGGAACTCCCACTTGGACCCGAACTGCTCTCCCGCGGCGAGCGGCACCGCGGTCCGCGCGCGCAGGACGGCGTAGGCGCCGGGCGCCTCGGCGCGCAGCGGGTCCTCGACGAAGAACGGCCGCACCGCCTCGAGCTCGCGGCACAGCGTCGCCGCGTCCGGCGGGTCGAGCCGCGTGTGGACGTCGAGCAGCAGCTCGACCTCGTCGCCGAGC
>DATMVH010000593.1:0-2425 GCA_035563395.1 Solirubrobacteraceae bacterium | reverse complement strand
GACGAGCACCGGCACGCCCTCGGCGTGCAGCCGCTCCACGCACGCGCGGCCGAGGCCGGACGCGCCGCCCGTCACGATCGCGCTGCCGCGCAGCGCCCGCTGTCCCTGGTGCGCGCTCATCCCTGCACCCAGGCGAACTGGTACGGCTCGAGGATGAGGAAGTCGCCCTGCGGGCGCACCGGGCGGCCGTCCACCGCGCCGGCCTCGGGCAGGATCCCGAAGCCCCGCTCGTGCGCGACGGCGAGGTGGATCGACTGCGGATGCGGGGTGAAGTTGCCGAGCAGCAGGACCCGCTCGCCGGCGTGCTCGCGCAGCAGCCCGAAGACGTGGTCGTTGCCCGTCCACAGCGGCTCGATGCGGCCCTGCGCGTGCACCGCCCGGGTCGCGCGACGGGCGGCCACGAGGCGGCGCAGGCCGCTCCACAGGCGGCCCTCGACGGAGTCCGGGTCGTGCCGGCGCCCGGCCGCCTCCCAGTCCATCGCGGGCCGGTGCATCCAGCGGTTGTCCGCTGCCCGCGCCGGATCGCCCTCCCACTCGTGGTCGTTGGGCAGGCCGAGCTCGTCGCCCATGTAGATCAGCGGCACGCCGCCGTGGGCGAAGGCGACGGCATGGAGAAGGAGGATGCGGCGGATCGCGAGGTCCTCGGCGACGCGGTCGCCGCTCTGCAGCGCGCCCTCGAGCCCGGCGAGCGCGGCCGCCGTGCCGCTCGAGCGCGCCTCGCCCGTCCGGGGGTCGGGCTGGAAGCGCGCGCCGCGCGCGAAGGAGCCGGGGTAGTCGCCGGCATAGAAGTCGGCGAGGAAGCGGCGGTGCAGGTAGCCGTCCTCGCCCACCACGGCGGCGTCCTCCTCGGTGATCGCCCAGCCGATGTCGTCGTGGCAGCGGACGTAGGTCACCCAGCCCGACCCCGGCGGCACGGCCGGCATGCGCCGCAGGGTGCTCGTCAGCAGGGCCACGCGCTGGGAGGCGAGCGCGCTCCAGAGCAGGACCATGAGCACGTTGTGGTAGGCGAGGTCGCACTCCTTGCCCTCGTGGCGCCCGGCGCCGAGGTAGCCGACGAGGTCCTTCGGGGAGACGATCGCCTCCGCCTTGAAGGCCACCGCGGGCGCCGCCATCCGCATCATCGCCCGGAAGGCCTGCAGGATGTCGTGGACCTCCGGCTGGTTCTGCGAGTTCGTTCCCGTCCGCTTCCACAGGAACGGCACCGCGTCGAGGCGGAGGACGTCGATCCCGGCCGCGGCGAGGTCGAGCATCACCTCCGCCATGACCCGGAAGACCTCGGGGTTCGTGTAGTCGAGGTCCCACTGGTAGTCGTTGAACGTCGTCCACACCCAGCGCCCGAGCTCCGGTGCCCACGTGAAGTTGCCCGGAGCGATGTCCGGGAAGACCTCGGGCAGCGTCTCCTCGTAGGCGTCGGGGATCTCGCGGTCCGGGAACGTCCGGTAGTACGCGAGCCGGCGGGCGTCGCCGGCCAGCGCGTCCTGCGCCCAGGCGTGCTCGCGCGCGGTGTGGTTGAGGACGACGTCGACGCAGAGCGCGATGCCGGCGGCGCGCAGGTCGTCGGCGAGCGCGCGCAGGTCGTCCATCGTCCCCAGCCGGGGCTCCACGGCGCCGTAGTCGACGACGGCGTAGCCGCCGTCGTTGGGCTCCGGCCGCGCGTGCAGCAGCGGCATCAGGTGCAGGTAGGTGATGCCGAGCTCGCGCAGGTACGGGAGCCGCTCGCGCAGCCCCGCCAGGGTGCCGGCGAACCGGTCGACGTAGGTGACGTACCCGACGGCCTGCTCGCGCTGCAGCCAGTCCGGCGTGATCTCGCGCTCGTGGTCGAGCCGGCGCAGCTCGGGCGGGCGCGCCGCCGCCGTCCGCACGATCGCGTCGATCAGGGCGTCCCACTGCTCGGGGAAGCGGGGGTCGTCGCCATAGAGCCCGGCGAGCGGATCGCGCAGCTCGGTGAAGAACCGCTCGAACCGCGTGAGGAACAGCGGGTCGTCGCCGGCGCGGGCCACCGCCCGCTCGTAGTCCTCCCGGACGTCGGGCCGCATCGCGTGGACGTTCTGCACGACGCGGACTATGCCGCTTCGTGGAGGCGATCGAGCGCCCGCGGCTCGATCTCGTCCAGCGCCCGCCGGATGGCGCCGACCACGACGCCCTGCTCGGCGAGCGACGACGCCTCGAGCCGAGGGGGCAGCCGCACCATGGCCGCGAGTCGTGCGCGCAGCGGCTCCAGGATGACGTCCCCCGCGCGGGCGACGCCGCCGCCGATGACCACCACCTCGGGGTTGAGGACGAGGGCGAGGGCGGCGATCGCGCGCCCGGCGTGCGCGAGCGACCGCTCGACGACGTCCACGGCGAGCCGGTCCCCCGCGCGCGCGGCGGCGAACACGAGCTCGGCGTCGAGGCCGGCCGGATCGCCATCCGCGAGCGCCCGCAG
>DATMVH010000592.1:0-7104 GCA_035563395.1 Solirubrobacteraceae bacterium | reverse complement strand
TCGGCGGCCGGGGCGGGAGCGGCGAGCACCGGCCCGGGATCGAGCTCCACGAGGTCCGCGAGCTGCGGCTGGAGGTCGATCGGCATCATCAGCACGACGGGGCGCCGCTCGAGCTGCGCGCGGCGGAGCGCCCGCGCCGCGTCCGCGGCGGCGGTGTCGGCGCCGTAGAGGCGCTCCGGCACGGCGCCGACGGCGCGCACGAGCTCGTGCTGGTCGATGCGGAAGTTCGAGCGCAGGGCGCGCGCCGGCGTGTCGCCCGCCAGCACGAGCAGCGGCGTGCGGGCCTTCGCCGCCTCCGACAGCGCCGTCAGGGTGTTCGTCAGCCCCGGCCCCTGGTGGACGCTCGCGACGCCGGGCCGGCCGGTGGTCCGCGCCCAGCCGTCGGCCATGGCCACGGCCCCGCCCTCGTGGCGGGAGGAGTGGTAGCGCGCGCCGCCGGCCACGAGCGCGTTCGTCACCACGAAGTTGCCGCTGCCGGCGAGGCCGAAGACGGTGTCGACGCCGAGCCGCGCGAGCGTGCCGCCGATGACGTGCGCGACCGTGTGCCGCTCCATCTTCTGGACCCTACGGCATGCTTCGCGGCGTTCCCGCGCCACGCGACCGGAAGGATCCGCCTTGCCGAGCCCCACCTCCGCCCTGCTCGACGCCCTGGCCGCCGCCTCCGTGCGCGTGGTCGACCTCACCCAGCCGCTCAGCGAGTCCACGCCCGTGATCCGGCTGCCCGAGCCGTTCGCGAACACCCCGCCGCTGGCGCGCCGGCCGCTCAGCCGCTACGACGACGCGGGTCCGGCGTGGGCGTGGGACGTCCTCGAGCTCGGGGAGCACACCGGCACCCACCTCGACGCGCCGATCCACTGGATCACCGGCCGCGACGGCGAGGACGTCGCCTCCATCCCGGCCGCCCGGCTCGTCGGCCCGGCGGTCGTGATCGACCGCACGGCGGAGGCCGCCGAGGACCCCGGCTACCTGCTCACCGTCGCCGACCTGGAGGGCTTCGAGGCCGAGCACGGCGAGGTGCCCGCCGGCGCGTGGGTGCTGTTCCGCACGGGCTGGGGCGCGCGGGCGCACGACGCGGAGGCGTTCCTCAACGTGGGGGCGTCCGGTCCGGTGACGCCGGGACCGGACGCGGAGGCGGCGCGCTGGCTCGGCGAGGAGCGCGACATCGCGGGGTTCGGCGTCGAGACGGTCGGGATCGACGCCGGCGCGGCCGGCGGCTTCGACCCGCCCTTCCCGGTCCACCACCACCTGCTGGGCGCCGGCCGCTACGGCCTCACGCAGCTCGCGAAGCTCGAGGAGCTGCCCGTGACGGGCGCGGTGATCGTCGTGGCGCCGCTCAAGCTCGTGGGCGGGACGGGCAGTCCGGTGCGCGCGCTCGCCCTCGTGCCGGCCTAGCGGCGCGTCGCGGCGTCGCCGCGCGCGATCTCCCACACCTCCACGTCGCGGATCCCGTAGTGGTCCTCGATCGCCGCGAAGCGCAGCCCGAGCTTGGCGAGGACGCGCTTGGAGCCCGCGTTCTCGGGCCGCACGACGGCGACGATGCGGTCGAGCCCG
Organism: Solirubrobacteraceae bacterium; assembly: GCA_035563395.1. Classification (GTDB taxonomy): domain Bacteria; phylum Actinomycetota; class Thermoleophilia; order Solirubrobacterales; family Solirubrobacteraceae; genus DASQMT01. Next base: position 5,553 of record DATMVH010000592.1, on the reverse strand, counting down.
AGTGTCTCGAAGCCGTGGCGCAGCGCGGCCGAGCCGGCCTCCGTGGCGATGCCGCGGCCCCACGTGGACCGGGCGAGGTAGCAGCCGACCTCGATGTCGTCCGTCCCGTCGAAGTGCTGCAGCCCCGCCTCGCCGAGGAAGGCCCCCGTCGCGCGCCACTCCACGGCCCACATCCCGAAACCGTGCGCCGCCCAGTGCCCGACGCGGCGCCGCAGCACCTCGGCGCTCTGCTCGAGCGTCCGCGCGCGGTGGTCCCACGTGACCTCCGGGTCCGAGCCGAGCCCGGCGTGGTGCGCGGCGAGGTCGGCGGGTGCGAGGCGGCGGAGCCGGAGGCGCTCCGTCTCGACGACGACGGTCAGCGGTCCGCTCCCGCGGGCCTCCGCCAGGCGAACGCGAAGGTCACGGGGTGGCCGCGAAGCCGCTCCCACTTCGGCTTCAGCGCGAGCCACGTGTCGTCGATGACGCGCTCGCGCATCTCGTCGAGCGCCCAGCCGGTCGCACGCGCTCGGGTGACGTGCTCGCTGAGGAGGTGCACGTGGGTCTCGATCGCGACGGGCTCCCCGGACGCGCTGTCGTAGTGGGTGGGCATGCCGGAGGCCATGATGAAGTGCGGGTGGAAGCCGACGAGCACGAACTGCGCGCCGGGCCGCGCGAGCCGCCACGCCTCGGCGTAGAGCGGCGCGACGTCCGCGAGATGCTCGTCCACGAGGCACGAGGTGACGAGGTCGTAGCGGCCCGCGTCGAGGCCGCTGTCGGCGACGTCGGCGACGGCCAGGCGCCGGAAGACGTTCCGGGCGCGCGCCGCCTCGAGCATCTCCGGCGTGAGGTCGACGCCGTCGACCGCGCCGACGCCGTGCGCGCGCAGCCACGCGCCGGTGCGGCCGGTGCCGCAGCCGAGGTCCGCCGCCTCGGCGACCTCGGCCCAGCGGACGGTCGCGAGTGCCTCGAGCAGGTCGATGTCCATCGCGTCCTGCACGGTCTGCTCGTACGTGGCCGCCCACTCGCCGTAGCCGCTCCGCGCGTCCACCGTGCGGTAGCCGCGGGCGTCGAAGGTCTCGAAAGTGGACATGCCGCCCATTGAAGCGAACGCCGAGACGCCGCCGAGACGCGGCCGTACTCGATACTCGTTCGCGTGCGCCTCACCCTCGTCCGGATCTGGCTGCCGGCGGCGATCGCGCTCGCCGGCGTGCTGCTGGTCGTGCTCGGCGGCGACGTCGCGCGCGGCGCGGGCGTCGTGCTGATCGGGTCGGCGCTGCTCGTCGTGCTGGCCAACGTCCTCATGCGGCTCGGGCTCCAGAGCGAGCGCGAGCGGGAGGAGGAGCAGCGGCGGCGGGACGAGGGGCGGTGGGACTGAAGGCGCGCGGCGCCGTCGCGCTCGATCCCGCTCCACCTGTCCGAAGGTGGAGTCCGCCGCCGGCGTCGCGCCATTAGCCTCCACCGCGTGCGAGTGCTCATCACCGGCGGCGCGGGCTTCGTCGGCTCCAACCTCGCCTGCGCCCTGGCGGAGCGTCACGACGTCGTCGCCTTCGACTCGCTGCGGCGCCGCGGGTCGGAGCTGACCCTGGCCCGCCTGCGCGACGCCGGCGCCAGCTTCGTCCACGGCGACGTGCGCCAGCCGAGCGACCTCGCCGACGCCGGCGGCTTCGACGCGCTCGTGGAGTGCTCCGCCGAGCCCTCCGTGATGGCCGGCGTCGACGGCGCGCGCGACTTCGTCGTCCACACGAACCTGCTCGGCGCGTACCACTGCTTCGAGGCGGCCGCGCGCCATCGCGCGCAGGTCGTCTTCCTCTCCACCAGCCGGGTCTATCCCCTCGCCGGCCTCACGAGCCTGCGCCTGGAGGAGACCGAGGACCGCTACGAGCTCGCCGACCGCCAGCCGCTTCCGGGCGCGTCCGCCCGCGGCATCGCCGAGACGTTCCCGCTCACCGGCGCGCGGACGCTCTACGGCGCGACCAAGCTCGCCGCCGAGCACCTGCTCGGGGAGTACGACATTCCGTGGGTGGCGAACCGCTGCGGCGTCATCGCGGGGCCGTGGCAGATGGGCAAGGTGGACCAGGGCGTGTTCACGCACTGGGCGCTGTCGCACCGCTTCGGGCGCCCGCTCTCCTACGTGGGCTTCGGCGGCACCGGGCGCCAGGTCCGGGACCTCCTGCACGTGCAGGACCTCGTGGACCTCGTCGAGCGCCAGCTCGACGACCCGGGCGGCTGGAACGGCGCCACCTACAATGTCGGCGGCGGACGGGCGGGCAGCCTGTCGCTCCGCGAGACGACCGCGCTGTGCCGCGAACTCAGCGGCCGGGAGCTCGAGCTCGGCGCCGTCGCGGAGACGCGCCCGGGCGACGTCCCGGTCTACGTGTCCGACTGCACGGCGCTCTTCGAGCGGACCGACTGGCGCCCGCGCCGCACGCCGCGGGACATCCTTTCCGACATCTTCGCCTGGATCGACGACCACGCCGACCTCCTCGAGAGCACCCTGTGAACCCCATCGCCATCATCACCGGCTCCGGCGGCCTGATCGGCTCCGAGAGCGTCCGGCACTTCGCGTCCCTCGGCTTCGACGTCGTGGGCATCGAGAACGACATGCGCGCCCGCTTCTTCGGGCCCGAGGCGTCGACCGGCCACGTGACCGCCCGCCTCCTGGAGGAGATCGAGGGCTTCCGGACGCTGCCGCTCGACATCCGCGACACGGAGGGCGTCGCGCGCGTGTTCGCCGAGCACGGCAGCCGCATCGAGGTGGTCATCCACACCGCCGCGCAGCCGTCGCACGACTGGGCGGCCTCCGATCCGCACACGGACTTCGGCGTCAACGCGCTCGGCACGCTGAACCTGCTGCAAGCCGCGCGCGAGCACTGCCCGGACGCGAGCTTCATCTTCACCTCGACGAACAAGGTCTACGGCGACCGCCCGAACTTCCTGCCGCTCGAGGACCGCGGGGAGCGGCTCGAGCTGCGCGAGGACCATCCGTGGCACGGCGGCATCGGCACCGACATGCCGATCGACACGTGCACGCACTCGCTGTTCGGCGTTTCGAAGGCCGCGGCCGACCTGCTCGTTCAGGAGTACGGCCGCTACTTCGACATGCCGACGGTCTGCTTCCGCGGCGGCTGCCTCACCGGCCCGCAACACGCCGGCGCCCAGCTGCACGGCTTCCTCGCCTACCTCATGCGATGCACCGTCGCCGGCGAGCCGTACACGGTCTTCGGCTACGAGGGCAAGCAGGTGCGCGACAACATCCACTGCCGCGACGTCGTGCGCGCCTTCGAGGCCTTCCACCGCGCCCCGCGCGCGGCCGCCGTCTACAACCTCGGCGGTGGGCGCGACGCGAACGTCTCCATGCTGGAGGCGATCGCGCTGTGCGAGCGCATCAGCGGCCGGACGCTCGAGTGGACGCTGTCGGACCAGGCGCGCATCGGCGACCACCGCTGGTGGATCTCGGACCTCTCGGCCTTCCGCCGCGACTACCCCGACTGGGGGCTGACACGCGGGATCGAGGACACGCTGCGCGAGATCCACGACGCGAACGTCGAGCGCTGGAGCGGTGCGCGCGCATGAAACTCTCGGTCGTCATCCCGGCCCGCAACGAGGAGGGGTCGATCGCGGCGACCGTGCAGGCGCTCACCGCCGCGCTGGGCCGCGAGGACATCCCGTACGAGATCCTGATCGTCGACGATGCGTCGACGGACGGCACGGCGGACGAGGTCGGCCGGCTCGCGGAGGGCGACGCCGACGTGCGCTACCTCCGCTCCCCGTACCGGAACGGCTTCGGCTTCGCCGTCCGCGCCGGCCTCGAGGCCTTCACGGGCGACGCGGTGGCGATCGTCATGGCCGACGGGTCCGACGACCCCGACGATCTCGTGGCCTACCACCGGCTCCTCTCGGCCGGCTACGACTGCGCGTTCGGCTCGCGCTTCATGCCGGGGGCGAAGGTGACGGACTACCCGCGCTTCAAGCTGGCCGTCAACCGCGTCGTCAACCTCGGCATCCGGCTGCTCTTCGGGCACGGCTACAACGACACGACCAACGCCTTCAAGGCGTACCGGCGCGAGGTCATCACCAACGTCCAGCCGCTGCTCTCGCAGCACTTCAACCTCACGGTGGAGATCCCGCTCAAGGCGGTCGTCCGCGGCTTCTCCTACGCGGTGGTGCCGATCCGCTGGCACGGGCGCAAGCAGGGCACCTCCAAGCTGCGGCTGGAGGAGATGGGGAGCCGCTACCTCTTCATCGTGCTCATGGTGTTCCTGGAGCACCACCTGAGCCGGGGGGACTACCGGCGGCTGGACTCGCCGGCGGCCCCACGGGGCCGGTGGCGTGCTGGCCGGCCGGCCGCGCGCTTCTACGAAGAGCCGCTCGAAGCCCGCCGTACCGGGCAACCATGAGGATCAGGCCCGCGATCGTCACGGGCACGAAGATCACGAAGCGGAACAGCAGCGCGGCGCCGACGGCGACGTTTCCGGGGACGTCGAGCGCGCCGAGCGCGAACAGCACCGCCGCGTCGTACGTGCCGACGTAGCCGGGCGCAGCCGGGATCAAGGCGAAGAACGACGCGAGCACGACGACGAGGGCCGACTCCAGGACGGAGATCGTCAGCCCGAGCGAGGCGCCGACGAGCCAGAAGATGATCGCCTCGGCGAGCCACACCGCGGCGGTCGCGACCGCGAGCTCCGCGCCGCCGCGCGTGAGCAGCATGCGCGAGGCGCGCGTCACGGGCCGCACGCGGTCCGCGAACCCCTGCAGCCGCCCGCTGAGGCGCAGGCGCAGGTAGACGATCATCGCGCCCAGCACGAGGACGAGCGCGGCCGCGCCGATGTAGGCGGGCGCTTCCCCGGCCGGGGAGTCCGCCACGTTCAGCGCCGTCAGCAGCGCGAACAGGGCGACGAGCGCGCCGGCGTCGAGCATCCGCTCGGTGAGGATGGAGCCCAGCACCTCGCGGCGCCGGGCGCTGCTGCGCTCCGCCAGCAGGAACATGCGCAGGACCTCACCGCCACGCGCGGGAAGCACGTTGTTCCCCATGTAGCCGACCGTCACCAGCCCGTAGGAGTCGGCGCGCTCGTGGCGGACGTCCGCGAAGCGCAGGATCTCGTGCCAGCGCCAGCCGCGGACCAGGATCGTCAAGCCGTAGACCAGCACGCCGAGCAGCAGCAGCGCCCAGTGGCCGGGCGTGTCCGGCAGCGCGGGCGTCTCCTGGTCGAGCGCCCAGACGACGCAGCCGCCGACGGCGACGATGGAGACGACGAGGCCGAGGATCGCGCGGGTCCGCGAGGGCGGCGGCGCGACGAGCTCCGTTTCTGCGCGTTCGAGGTCCTGCACGTCAACCGCGGGTGATCGGGGGCGCCGCGAGCGGGTCCGCCGCGGGCGGTGCGGCCGGTGGGCGAAGCTCGCAGCGCAAGCGGTTGAGGGTAGCCGCCCGGCGGTCGCTCGCCTATCGGCCGGCACCCCGACTTTCGTCCAGCAGGCGCTCGAGCACCGCCTGCGTGTCCGCCGGCACGGGGAGGATCTCGCGCCGGATCGCCTCGCGCACCGGCCGGAGCGCGCACGCCGCCCGCACCGGCCGCT
>DATMVH010000591.1:0-4752 GCA_035563395.1 Solirubrobacteraceae bacterium | reverse complement strand
GGTCTACGGAACCGAAGGTCAGAGGTTCGAATCCTCTCGGGCGCGTTACGGAATCCCCGCATCGAGCGGGGATTTGTCGTTGTCGGGACGGAATCGGGTCCGCTCCAGCAGCCGTTGCCCGGCCGTCATCGCCCGGCCGCGGCATCGCCTTCTTGCGCGGAGCAACGAGAGCGAGAACCGCGCCTCGAGGCTCGTGCGCGTCACGTACGCGCTCGACGAGAGCGCGGCGTCGGCGGGTGAGGATCCTCGCCTGCCGCGATGCGCCGCCACGGCCGCTCAACCAAGCGCGGGTGGGCGATGACCGACTCATGGAGGCGCCGTCTCCGCTTCCTCACCCGCCGAGCGCTGGGTGGGCGTGCGACTGCCGCCTCCGATGCCGAGGCTGCCGTGCGCGAGGCGGTTGCGGCGGCGGTCGCACGGCGCGAGCCCTGCTCGTCAGCTCTTGAGCACCCCCGTCGCAGGACCTCCATGCGGTGGCGCGCGCCGGGGACAGGCGGCTCGGCGACGACGTGCCGGTGGCCGGCTGCACCACCTCGGGGAGAGCGCCGGCGCTGGACGGCTCGCGGTCATCGCCCTCGGTGGTCCGGCGTTGTCGGTCGGCACGGCCGTCGCGTCCCTCGCCGACGGCCCGCGAGCGCGTCCTCATCGAGGACCAAGACCCGACGCTCGAGCGGCTGCGCAGTCTCAGGGCCGGGATCGCGCTGGACGACTTCGGCCCGGCCTCGCAAAGACGCGCCATTCGCGCTCGACCGCGAAGCCGACGTCGCGGTACAGCCCGAGGGCGCTCTCGTTGGCGGCCTGGACCCCGATGGCGAGCGACGTCGCGCCCGAGGAGACCAGGTCCGCGAGCGAGTGGAGCAGGAGCGCGCGGCCGACGCCGAGACGGCGCGCGGAGCGGGCGACGGCGAGCTGCTCGACCCACCCGCGCCCGTCGTCGAACACGCGGCCGGCGACCCACCCGATCGGGCGCCCGTCGCGGCGCGCGACCCAGCCGCTGTAGCCGGGCCCGATCATCGCCCGCCACGCATCCGGCGCCCGCTCCGTGTGTCCGGGCACCGAGCTCCATGCCGCGTCGACGTAGATCAGGGCGTGGACGGCCTCGTCGTCCTCGCCCGGCCGGTAGCGCGCAACCGCCACGGCGCCCGGCCAGGCCGCGGCCGCGGGCGGCGGGTCGATCGCTCGCACGAGATCGAAGGCGGAGCGCCGGTGCGTGAACCCGTGCGCCTCGAGCCACGCGATCCGCCGCGCGTCGGCGGCGTACGCGTCGACCTGGTGATGGCCGCGCTCGCCGAGCCACGCCACGAGCGCCTCGAGCGCGGGCACCGGGTCGCCAGGGTCCGCGATCAGGAGCGTCTCGCCGCCGTCGTCGACCGCGGCATAGCCGGCGACGCGATCGTCGCGCAGGAACACCACTCCCGACCGATACCGATCGAGGAGCGCGCCGGTCTCCTCCGCCGACACCTCGGGTGCGCCGGACCAGGCCGCGTCCTCGGCGACCGCGAGCGCGATCACGCCGGGGCGGTCGGCGGGCGTGGCGGGGCGAAGCATCGGCGGTCGACCCGGCGGCGGAAGCGCGGCTAGCGCTGTACCGCCAGCCCCACGTCCTCGAGCCGCGCGAACTCGAGGTTCCCCGCGCCGCGCATGATGCGCTCCGCACGCCGGTCGAAGTCGGCGGCGATCAGGACCCCGCGGACCTGACTCGGCGTCTCGTAGAGGTCGGGAACGCTCGCGACGTCCTCGAGCAGCTGCGTGACCGCCCCGCACGCGCCGCGCCCCGGCTTGAGCGCCACGACGACGTAGTCGCCGTTCGTCTTGTCCCGGAAGAGCATGTCGAGGAGCCCGCCGTGGGGGTGCCGGATGCGGCGGCCGACCGCCTCGACGTCGAGGCCGATCCGCGACAGCCGCTGCGGCTCGTGGAACAACCGGCTCTCGAGCTCGCGCTCGATGTGCGGCCCGTGGCGGACGGGCTCGTGGGCCGTGCGGCGGAGCACCCGGCCCGCGCGGGCGTCCCGCTGGGCGATGAGCGTCGACAGGCGGTCCCAGACCTCCGGCGGCACCGGCTCGCCGCGGCGGAAGTTGCTGCGCACCGCCGGCCAGCTCGACGTCACGGGATCGAGGCGGAGCTCCGCGAGCGAGATGGCGGGATCGATCTTGTGCAGCACGCGGTAGTCGCAGCCGTGGCCGCCCGACGGCCCGCCGCCGCCGTCGTCGTCGAGCGGGTAGGCGTGGGACACGGCCTCGACGAGGTAGCGGAGGTCCTTGCGGGGGGCCGTCCGGTATACGAGGACGAGGTCGCCCCGGCGCGTCGCGGGGTCGCACTTGTGCCAGCCGCCGGGCTGGTAGTCCGGCGAGGGATCGAGATCCGGGCGATCGGCCCCGTCGGGCTCGGCGTAGAAGTCGGGCCGGGTGGTCCAGACCCACGCCGCGCGGCCGCCGGCGAAGGCGCGGCCCGCGGGCAGCGGACGCGCCGGCACGCCGCTCCGCGCCGGCCCCGTGCCGTTGCCGTGGTCTGCGGCGCCGTTGCGGCGCGGCAGCGCAGGCGCGGCATCCGCCGGGTTCATCCTGTGGCGGCCGTTCCCGGCCGCCACGGGCCCGAGCGCGGCGAGCCGCCGTGACGGGAACCACGGGCGGCGGTGGGTCTCCGGCCCCCAGCCCGCCTCCGCGTCAGGCGTCCGCCGGAGCCGCGGCCCGAGCCACCCATGCCAGCGCCGCGCCGTCACCGCGCACCATCGCGAGACCTTCACGACCCACGTCGCCTCGGCGGCCGCTCGCGGGGACGCGTCGAGGGCCAGGAAGAACTGCAGCACGGCGACGGATCCGGCCGACACGAAGATGCACGCGACGATGACACTGACCAAGACGAGCCTCGCTCCACTCGAGGGTTCACCAGCCCCGGAGCCACCGGCCGCGAGGGGACGGCCGCGAGCTCCGGAGGTGGTGCGAGCACGTGTACACCCAAAACCAGTAGCCGCCCTGCGTCAAGACCACCACGTTCCGGAGCGTCGGTCGCGGCCGGCTCTCGGACGGGCGTCCTTCGCCCGCATCGCGGCGGTGTGCTGCCGCCGCGGTCGCGCGCCGCGCAGACGGGCACCCGCGCCGCTCGCGGGCGCGGGTGCTCCGTCGGGGACGCGCGCCCGTCAGCTCGGCTGGGGCACGATGCGGATGTAGGGGCGCGGCGACTCCCACCCCTCGGGGTACGTCTTGCGCGCCTCCTCGTCGGAGACCGAGCCGGAGATGATGACGTCCTCGCCCTGCTTCCAGTTGACCGGCGTGGCCACCTTGTGCTTCGCGGTCAGCTGCAGGGAGTCGATGACGCGCAGCACCTCGTCGAAGTTCCGCCCCGTCGTCATGGGATACACGAGGATGAGCTTGAGCTTCTTGTCCGGGCCGATGACGAAGACGTTGCGGACGGTCTGGTTGTCGGCCGGGGTGCGGCTCGTCGGGTCGCCGGACGTGTCGGCCGGCAGCATGCCGTAGAGCTTGGAGACGTTGAAGTCGGCGTCGGCGATGATGGGGTAGTTCGGCGCGGTCCCCTGCGTCTCCGCGATGTCCTGCGCCCACTTCTCGTGGTTCTCCGACGGGTCGACCGAGAGCCCGATGATCTTCGTGTCGCGCGCGTCGAACTCAGGCTTGATCTTGGCCATGTAGCCCAGCTCCGTCGTGCACACCGGCGTGAAGTCACGCGGGTGCGAGAAGAGCACGGCCCACGAGTCGCCGATCCAGTCGTGGAAGCTGATCCTGCCCTCAGTCGTGTCGGCCTCGAAGTCCGGGGCCGTGTCGCCGAGCTGCAATGCCATGTCCGTCGTCCTCCTGGGAGATCCGGTTTGCCTGCGTACAGTCTGGCTCACGGCGCCTCGCTGCGCGACCGGCGACGTGGCTCGAGCCGCCGGCGAGGGGTGCAGGAGCAGTCGCTGCACCGGCGCCGGCGGGAACGGAGGGAAGCCGAGCACGACCGTCTGGCGGTGGCGATACGCGAGGACCGCCGCGTCGAGCACCACGCCGGGGCGCCGGCGATGCCGTCCGCCCCGGCGTCACGCCGCCGGTCGTGTACGGCCACTTCGCGTCGAAGCTCGCCCTGCACGAGCGGCTGCCCGAGCGGACGCGCGACGAGCTGCGCCGCGCGAGCAGATCGTCGCCACCGCGGTCGACACGCTCTCGATCGAACGAGCGGGCCGACCCGGCGCAGCCATGCAGGAGGAGGACGTGCGGCGGGCCTTCGCCAGTCGCCCGCCTGCACCCACGCGGGCCGGGTCCTCGGGCAGGTCCTCGTCGCAGGCTGCCCCGCCACGACGATCCCGCTCCCGCTCGAGGTGTACGACGACTGGATGGACCGGGCCGGGGACGCCTCGCGGCTCATCGAGGTCCCGGTCCAGTACGCCACGCGGAGCATCGACGCCGCCGTCCTCGAGCGCTTCGGCCGCGACGCGGCCCGTGTGCCTCGCGGCGCCGTCGAGGCCACGCTCACCGCGTGTCTCTCGACGTCCATCGACGAGCGCCTCGGCGAGGTGGAGGCGCCGACGCTCGTGGTGGCCGGCGCGCACGACGCGATCTTCCCGCCCGCCGTTCTGCGGCAGGCCGTCCTCGGGCCGTTGCCGCATGCCCGGCTGGCGGTGCTGGACTGCGGCCACGAGATCCCCGCGGAGGCGCCGCAGGAGCTCGCGGCGCTGATCGAGGCGTTCCTCGCCGGGGCGGCGGCCGGGGCCGGGCGCGCGGCCGCGGGTGCCGGCAGGACGCGGGCGGGCGCCGGAGCCT
>DATMVH010000590.1:0-2794 GCA_035563395.1 Solirubrobacteraceae bacterium | reverse complement strand
GGGCTCCGGCGCGGCGCCCCGCGCCTGCTGCGCGTAGATCATCTGGAGCTGGGACAGCGTGTCGCGCACCGGTCCGAGCTGGTCCGCGTGGCGCTGCTGCAGCAGCGGCATCAGGGCGCGCGCGCCCTCGATCGCCTGGCGGACCTGCTCCCAGTCCGGCGCGGGGCCGGCGGGACCGGATGACGGCGCCGCGAGGCCGGCCTTGCGGGCCGCCAGGTTGAGCAGCGTCACGGTCGTCTGGATGAGCACGTCGTCGACGGTGATGCGCTCCATCTCCGCCTCGAGCGCGCGCAGCTCCTCTTCGGTGAACTCCGGCTGGGTCATGACACGATCTCCTCGAAGTACGTCGATTGCGTCTCGCGCACGCACGCCCCGAACACCTCCGCGGGCGTCGCCCCGGCGTCGATCAGCGCGCGCTGGCGCTGGGCGCCGTTGCGCTCCGGCAGCCGCACGTCGGCGCCCGACCACGCCTTCAGGCGGTCCGGCGCCTCGGCGGCGGGGAACTCGTCGACGATCGGCGCCTCCAGGTCCAGGAGGCGGCCGTCGAGGCCGTGGCGGATCGCCCGCCACATGTTCTCCTCGATCAGCCGGCCGGGGAGGTCGGGCGGCGCCTGCCCGGCGTCGACGTCCGCGGCCGCGCGGCGGACGCAGGCGACGATCAGGGCGGCGAGGGCGTCGGCCTCCTCCGCGGTCATCTGCGCGTCGCAGATGCGCACCTCCACGGTGCCGAACGCGTGGTGCGGGCGCACGGACCACCACAACTGCGTGAACTCCACGATCGAGCCGGTCCGCACCAGCAGCTCGACGTAGTCCGACCAGGCGCGCCAAGAGCCGAAGGCGTCCGGGATCCCGCAGCGCGGGAACGACTTGGTGAAGATCTGCGAGCGCGCCGAGTGCAGCCCCGAGTCGCGCCCGTCCACGAACGGGGAGTTCGCGGAGACGGCGAGCAGCAGCGGCAGGACGGGCCGCAGCCGGTCGCACACGCGGATCGCGCGGTCGGCGCCGCGGACGCCGACGTGGACGTGCAGCGAGAACGTGTTGTTGCGCCACGCGACGTACTTCAGCCCGTCCTCGACGCGCCGGTAGTGCTCCGTGTCGATGATGTGCTGGTCGCGGTAGTCGCTCAGCGGGTGCGTGCCCGTCGCCCCGAGCGTCACGCCGTGGTCGCGGGCGAGCGCGAACAGGCGCCGGCGGGCCTCCGCCTGGCGGGTGCGCGCGTCGTCGACGTCGGCGCCCGCGCCCGAGCGGATCTCGATCTCCGACGAGATCAGCTCCCCGGCGATCGCCGTGGACAGCACCGGATCGGCCGCCGCGGCGTCACGCAGCTCCTCGAAGCGCGGCACGAGCAGCAGCGTGTCGGGGTCGACGAGTGCGAACTCCTCCTCGATCCCGACCGTGAAGTCGCTGGAGGCCTCGAAGGTCTCGCGCGCGGCAAGGAGGTCGATCATCGAGCTAGGTGAGGTAGAAGTACAGCGCGTACAGCAGGTCGACGGCCGGGCTCGACGTGTGCACCGTGACCTCGGGCGGCACGTGCAGCAGCGCCTCGCTGTAGTTGAAGATGATCTTGACCCCCGCGCCCACGAGCTGGTCGGCAAGCGGCTGGGCGGCGGCCGTCGGGACCGCGAGGACGCCGACCACGATGTCCTCGTCCTCGACCATCTGCTTGAGGTCGCGCGTGTGCCGCACGCGGACGCCGTTGATGTCCTCGCCCAGCTTGCTCTCGTCCGTGTCGAAGATCGCGACGACGCGGAACCCGTGGTCGGCGAAGATGTCGCTCGACGCGATCGCCCGGCCGAGGTGACCGGCGCCGAACAGGGCGATGTTGTGCTGCCCGGAGGTTCGCAGGATCTTGCGGATCTGGGAGACGAGCGAGTCGACGTTGTAGCCCACGCCGCGCTTGCCGAACTTGCCGAAGCCGGAGAGATCGCGCCGGATCTGCGTGGAGTTCACGTGCGTGTACTCCGACAGCTCCTGCGAGGAGATCGTCTCCTTGCCCATCTTGCGCGCCTGCGTGAGGACCTGGAGGTAGCGCGACAGGCGCGCGGCCACCCCGAGCGAGAGCCGGTCGGAGAGCGGCCCGGAGTTGTCGTCGCGCGCGCCGCTGGTGGCGAGGTCCCCGAGGCTCATGGCCGCGATCACTCTAGCTGCACCCTCTCGCGCACCGCCCGTTCGTCGACGAAGAGCTCGCACACCTCCTCGCCGTCCACGGCCACGACGGGAATGCGCTCCAGGAGGCGCCGGAAGAGCGCGTCGTCGGCCTCGATGTCCACCTCCCGGAGGCGGAACGGGAGCTCGGCGCGGATGCGCAGCAGCGCCGCGCGCGCGTCGTCGCACAGGTGGCACCCCGGCCGGCCGTAGAGGACGACGGTCCTCACCGGCGGAACGGCTCCGAGCGGGCGACCGCCGGCTCGCCGCCGGCCGGGCCGTGCGCCTCCGCCCGGAACGCGTAGCGGCCGGGCGCGAGGCCGTCCAGCGTCGCGGCGGGCAGCGTGTAGGCGTACTCGGCGGGCAGGAGCTCGCGCGCGCCGGCGAACGGCGTCAGGCGCTCCACGAGCGCGTTCGTGCCGGCGGAGACGAGGGCGAGGTCGAGCCGGCCGCCCAGCCGGACGGTGGTCCCGGTCCCGAGCGGCTCGCCGAGCTCGAACGCGCCGAGCGGGAAGCGCACGCCGGTCACGCGGCCGTCGCGCCGCTGCAGCCTCAGGGGTCCGAGCGGCGGCGGCGCCGGAGGCCGCGTGGCCACGGCGAACGGGTGCACGAGCGCGAGCTGCCCGGCGCTGCGCGCCTCGAGCCGCCC
>DATMVH010000589.1:0-3007 GCA_035563395.1 Solirubrobacteraceae bacterium | reverse complement strand
TTGATGGCGGAGGCGCCGTAGCTGATCAGCGTCGCGAAATGGTGGACCTCGCGCGGCTCGCCGGACTCGAGCACGAGCCCGGCGCGCAGGCGCGTGCCCTCCCGCACCAGGTGGTGATGGACGGCGGCGACCGCGAGGAGCGACGGGATCGCCGCCCGCTCCGGGCCGATGCCGCGGTCGGAGAGGATCAGGATGTTCGCGCCGAAGGCGATCGCCTCCGACGCCTGGTCGCAGATGCGCCGCACCGCGCGCGTCATGCCCTCCGGCCCGTCCGCGACGCGCCACGTGATCGGCACCGTGTGCGAGCGGAACACGGACGAGTCGACGCCGCGCACCCGCTCGAGCTCCTCGTTGCGAAGGATGGGGTGCGGGATGACGAGCTGGTGGGCGTGCTGCGGGCTCTCCGACAGCAGGTTGCTCTCCGAGCCGACGGCGGTGCGGATGGACATGACGACGGACTCGCGGATCGGGTCGATCGGCGGGTTCGTCACCTGCGCGAACAGCTGCTTGAAGTAGGAGAACAGCGGCGGCGCCTGGTCGGACAGGACCGCGAGCGCCAGGTCGTTGCCCATGGAGCCGATCGGCTCCTCGCCCTTGGCGGCCATCGGCGCGAGCAGCACCCGGAGGTCCTCCTGCGTGTAGCCGAAGGCGAGCTGGCGCGTGCGGCGCGGCTCGCGCGGGACGATCGCGCGGCGCGGCGGGAGCTCGTCCAGGCGGACGACGCCCTCCGCGTACCACTCGCCGTACGGCCGGCGGGCGGCGACCGCCTCCTTGGCCTCCTCGTCGGCGACGATGCGGCCCTCGCCGAGGTCGACGAGGAAGAGCTTGCCGGGCTGCAGGCGGCCCTTGCGCAGCACGTTCTCCGGCGGCTCGTCCAGCACCCCGGTCTCGGAACCGAGCACCACCCAGCCGTCGCGCGTCTCCATCCAGCGCCCCGGGCGCAGGCCGTTGCGGTCGAGCGTGGCCCCGATCACCCGGCCGTCCGTGAAGGCGATCGCCGCCGGGCCGTCCCACGGCTCCATGACGCAGGAGTGGAAGGCGTAGAAGGCCTTCAGGTGCTCGGGCAGGTCGTCGCGCCCCTCCCAGGCCTCGGGCACCATCATCATCACCGCGTGCGGGAGGCTGCGGCCGGCGAGCACCAGCAGCTCGAGCACGTTGTCGAAGGTGGCCGAGTCCGACCCGCCGGGCCGGACGACCGGGAGCACCTTCTCGAGGTCGTCGCCGAACAACGCGGAGGCGAGCTGCGACTCGCGCGCCCGCATCCAGTTGACGTTGCCGCGCAGCGTGTTGATCTCGCCGTTGTGGGCGATCATCCGGTACGGGTGCGCGAGCTCCCAGCTCGGGAAGGTGTTGGTGGAGAAGCGGGAGTGGACGAGCGCGAGCGCCGTCTTCGTGCGCGGGTCCTGCAGGTCGGGGTAGTAGCCCATCAGCTGCGGCGCCGTGAGCATGCCCTTGTAGACGATGGTGCGGCTCGAGAACGACGGGATCACGAGCTCCGGCCCGGCGGCCTTCTCGGCGACGCGGCGGATCACGTAGAGCTTGCGCTCGAACGCCTCCTGGTCGCACGTGAGGTCCGGCGAGGCCGCCACGACGAGCTGCTTGATGTACGGCGCGAACCAGTTGGCGGTGATGCCGACGTAGTCCTTCTCGACCGGCACGTCGCGCCAGCGCACGACGCGCTGGCCCTCCGCCTCGACGGTCGCCGCCAGCAGCTCCTCGAGCTCCGCCCGGCGCTGCTCGTCCTGCGGGAGGAAGCACACGGCGACGCCGTAGGCGCCCGCCGCGGGAAGCTGCGCGCCGAGGATCCCGCGCAGGAGCTCGTCGGGCATCTGGAGCAGCATCCCGGCGCCGTCGCCGGTGTTCGGGTCGGCTCCCGCGGCGCCGCGGTGCTCCAGGTTCTCCAGCGCGGTGACCGCGCGCTTGACGGTCTCGTGGGTCGGCTCGCCGCTCAGCCGCGCGACGAACGCGACGCCGCAGGCGTCATGTTCGTAGGTGGGGTCGTAGAGTCCGACCCGCTCAGTCGGCCGAGGGCGTGGCGGCAAGGATGGGCTCCCGGAAGGCGTGACACCGCAGGAAGCGAAACGGTAGCAGCGGAACCGCCCACCGTCAGGCGCCCGTGAGCAGGCCTTCCTCGCCGTTCCGCGCCGTTCGAGCGGCCTCGTAGACGCCCGCGACGCGCTCCGCCAGCGCCGGCCAGCCGTAGCGCGCCTGCGCCGTGTCGCGGGCGAGCTCCCCCCGGCGCGCGCGCTCCGCCGGCCGGTTGACGGCCTCCACGAGGGCGTTCGCCAGCGCGACGCAGTCGTCGGGCGGGACGAGCCAGCCGGTCTCCCCGTGGTCGACGATCTCGGCCGGCCCGTAGGCGTTCACGGCCACGACCGGGAGCCCGCACGCCATCCCCTCCACGAGCACCTGGCCGAACTGCTCGCGCACGGACGGCAGGACGACGGCGTCGGCGGCGGACAGGAAGGCGGGCAGCTCGTCGTGGCCGTGCCAGCCGGCGAGGAAGACGTCCTCGGCTCCGGTGCGGGAGATGGCCTCGAGCGGGTGCTCGCCCTCCCACTCGCCGGGATAGCCGCCGAGGATGACCAGCGGCGCCCGGCGGGTGAAGCCGGGCCGGGCGCGCGCGTAGGCCTCGATGAGCAGCGGCACGCGCTTGACGGCGGTGAAGCGGCCGACGTAGAGCAGGACGGGCGCCCCGTCGAACACCGCGAGGTCGGCTGGCGCGTACCCGACGACCTCGCCGTCGGGTCCCCACCCCTGCGGCTCCTCGACCAGGTGGCGCCGCCAGAACGACGCGTGGTCGACCTCCCGCGGGGCGAAGGCCCGCGGGTCGAAGCCGTTGGGCACGAGGACGCAGTGGTCCGGGTCGATGCCGAGCAGCTCCTCGGCGCGGGCGACCTGGGACGGGCTGAGGACGATGAGCCGGGCGCACCGCTGCGCCCACGCCCGCAGGCGGTCGACCCAGGCGGCGGTGTGCGGCCAGCGCCCAGCGTCGTGCGCCGCCTCC
>DATMVH010000588.1:0-8326 GCA_035563395.1 Solirubrobacteraceae bacterium | reverse complement strand
CACAGCCCGAAGAAGAGCATCGCGCCGGGCACGGCGAGGA
Organism: Solirubrobacteraceae bacterium; assembly: GCA_035563395.1. Lineage (GTDB taxonomy): Bacteria > Actinomycetota > Thermoleophilia > Solirubrobacterales > Solirubrobacteraceae > DASQMT01. The sequence goes on along the minus strand of DATMVH010000588.1, from coordinate 8,286 downwards.
CCACGGAGCCGATCGCGCCGAGCACGAGGTGGCCCGCCGCGACCGCCGCGCCCGCGGCCGCCCGACGACGACGAGCCGCCGCCCGGCGGGCCCGGCGCGGGGCCCGAGCCGCCGCCGTGGTGGCCGGAGTTCGAACGAGACTTCCGGGACTGGGCGGCGCAGCGCACGGGCGAGCGCACCCCCGCTTGACAGCCGTCCGCTCGCGGACATACCGTGCAGAAAGGCTGGCGGGTCATACCTTTGGAGGAGGTCTTCCGTGGCGGAGCAGCGAGGCGCCCGGCGCGGCGTCGTCGAGTACGAAGAAGTCGAGAGCGACTACCACGAGAAGCGCCAGCTGCAATCGGGCGCCGCGGGGTGGGTGCTGCTCGCCGGCCTCGGCGTCGCCTACGTCATCTCGGGCGACTTCGCGGGCTGGAACTTCGGCCTCGCGGAGGGCGGCTGGGGCGGCCTGCTCATCGCCACGATCCTCATGGGGACCATGTACACCTGCATGGTCTTCGCGCTCGCGGAGCTGTCGTCGACGATCTCCACCGCGGGCGGCGGCTACGGCTTCGGCCGCCGCGCGCTCGGCGTCTGGGGCGGCTTCCTCACCGGCACGGCGATCCTGATCGAGTACGCGATCGCGCCAGCCGCGATCGTCGTGTTCATCGGCGGCTACGTCGAGTCGCTCGACATCTTCGGGATCACGAGCGGCTGGCCGGTCTATCTCGCGTTTTACCTCGTCTTCGTCGGCATCCACCTGCTCGGCGTCGGCGAGGCGCTGAAGCTCATGTTCGCCATCACCGCGATCGCCGTGATCGCCCTCGTGGTCTTCGTGGTGGCGATGATCCCGGAGTTCGACGCGTCGAACCTCACGAACATCGCACCGGACGACTCCGCCGGCGCGTCCGACTTCCTGCCCTTCGGCTGGGCCGGGATCTGGGCGGCGTTCCCGTTCGCGATCTGGTTCTTCCTGGCCGTCGAGGGCGTCCCGCTCGCCGCCGAGGAGACGCGCGACCCCAAGCGCGACATGCCGCGCGGCCTGATCGCCGCGATGATGATCCTGCTCGTCTTCGCGGCCCTGATGCTGACGCTCACGCCCGGCGGGGCGGGGGCGGAGGCGATCCAGGACTCCGACAACCCGCTGCCCGCGGCGCTCGACGCCGCCAAGGGCGACGGCTCCGGGGTGAGCACGTTCGTGAACTACGTGGGGCTCGCGGGCCTGATCGCCTCGTTCTTCTCGATCATCTTCGCCTACTCGCGCCAGCTGTTCGCGCTCTCGCGCGCCGGCTACCTGCCGCGCCAGCTGTCCGTCACCTCGTCGCGCAAGGTGCCCGTGATCGCGCTGCTGCTCCCGGGGGCGATCGGCTTCCTGCTCGCCGCGATCACCGAGGACGGCGCCACGATGATCAACATCGCGGTGTTCGGCGCGACCGTCTCCTACGTGCTGATGATGCTGTCGCACATCGTCTTGCGCTCGCGCGAGCCGGACCTCGAGCGGGGGTACCGCACGCCCGGCGGCGTGGCGACGTCGGGGGTGGCGCTCGTGCTCGCGGTGCTCGCCGTCGTGGCGACCTTCCTCGTCGACGAGAAGGCCGCGTTCATCACGCTCGGCGTCTACCTCCTCGCGGCCGCCTACTTCTTCATCTACTCGCGCCACCACCTCGTCGCCTCCGCCCCGGAGGAGGAGTTCGCGGCGGTGCAGGACGCCGAGCGGGAGCTCGCCGGCGCATGATGACCACGGACGAGCTCCGCGGCGCCGTCGCCGACGGCTCCGTCGACACCGTCATCCTCGCCTTCTGCGACATGCAGGGCCGGCTGCAGGGCAAGCGGCTCGTGGGGCACCACTTCGTCGAGGACGTCCTCGCGCACGACGCGGAGGCGTGCAACTACCTGCTCGCGGTCGACGTCGACATGAGCACGGTGAGCGGCTACGCGATGTCCTCGTGGGACACGGGCTACGGCGACTTCGTGATGAAGCCCGACCTCGCGACCCTGCGCCCGGTCCCCTGGCATCCCCGCACCGCGATGTGCATGGCCGATCTCGCGTGGCACGACGACGCCCCGGTCGCCGCCTCGCCGCGCCAGATCCTCCGCCGCCAGCTCGACCGCCTCGCCGAGCGAGGCTGGATCGCCCTCGCCGCCACGGAGCTCGAGTTCATCGTGTTCCGCGACTCCTACGAGACGGCGTGGCGCAAGGCCTACCGCGACCTCGAGCCCGCCAACTACTACAACGTCGACTACTCCATCCTCGGCACCTCGCGGGTGGAGCCGCTGCTCGGCCGGATCCGCCGCGACGTGGCCGCCGCCGCGCTGCCGGTGGAGAACTCCAAGGGCGAGTGCAACTTCGGCCAGCACGAGATCAACTTCACCTACGAGGGCGCGCTCGGCGCCGCGGACACGCACACGATCTACAAGAACGCGGCCAAGGAGATCGCCGCCCAGGAGGGCATGGCGATCACCTTCATGGCGAAGTTCGACGAGCGCGAGGGCAACTCGTGCCACGTCCACCTGTCCCTGCGCGAGGAGGACGGCACGCCGCTGTTCGCCGAGCGCCCGGAGATCTTCGACCGCTTCCTCGCCGGCCAGCTCGCGTGCCTGCGGGAGCTCACGCTCTTCCTGGCCCCGAACGTGAACTCCTACAAGCGCTACGCCGAGGGTTCGTTCGCCCCCACGGCGATCGCATGGGGGCGCGACAACCGCACGTGCGCGCTGCGGGTCGTCGGCCACGGCGCGGGCCTGCGGGTGGAGAACCGAGTGGCGGGCGGCGACGTCAACCCCTACCTCGCGCTCGCGGCGATGATCGCCGGCGGCCTCCACGGCATCGACGAGGGGCTCGAGCCGGAGCCGGTGTTCGAGGGCAACGCCTACGCCGCGGACAAGCCGCGCGTGCCGGGCACGCTGCGGGAGGCGCGGGAGCTGTTCGCGGCCTCGGACGTCGCACGGGAGGCCTTCGGCGAGGACGTCGTGGCGCACTACCTGAACAACGCCGACGTCGAGCTGCGGGCCTTCGACGCCGCCGTCACGGACTGGGAGCGGTTCCGGGGGTTCGAGCGGCTGTGAGGCCGGTCATCGGGGTGTGCGCCGCGCTCGAGCGCGCGCGCTGGGGCGCGTGGGATTCCGAGGCCGTGCTGCTCGACCGCAACTACGTCGACGCGATCCAGCGCGCCGGCGGGATGGCGGTGCTGCTGCCGCCGGACCCCGCGCTCGCCGAGGACCCGGACGAGGTGCTCGACCGGATCGACGGGCTGCTGCTCGCCGGGGGCGGCGACATGGATCCCGCCACCTACGGCGCCGAGCCGCATCCGGCGACCGCCGGGACGGTGCCCGAGCGCGACGCCTTCGAGCTCGCCTTGGCGGCGCGCGCGCTCGAGCGCGATCTGCCCTTCCTCGGCGTCTGCCGCGGGATGCAGGTGATGAACGTGGCCCGCGGCGGCACGCTCACGCAGCACCTGCCGGACGACGTCGGCCACGAGGACCACCGCCGGTCGGTCGGCTCCTTCGACAACGCCGATCACGACGTGCGGTTGGCGGCCGGGTCGCTCGCGGCCCGCGTCGCCGGCCAGACGACGCACGCCACCAAGTCCCACCACCACCAGGGCGTCGACCGCATCGGCGAGGGGCTGACGGTGACCGGGTGGGCGACGATCGACGACCTGCCCGAGGCGCTCGAGGTGCCTGGCCGGCGCTTCGCCCTCGGCGTCCAGTGGCACCCGGAGGCCGACGAGACGTCCCCACTGATCGCGGGCCTCGTCGAGGAGGCGCGGGCGTACGCGGCCGAGCGCGGCCGCACGCGGAAGGCCGCATGACCCTCACCGTGCTCGAGCCCGCCACGGAGGCGGTGCTCGCCGAGCTGCCGCGTGCCGGCGCCGAGGAGGCCGACGCGGCGGTCACGCGCGCCAAAGCCGCGTATCCGGCGTGGCGCGCCGTCGCGCCGCCGGACCGCGCGCGCCTCCTGCACCGGCTGGCCGGCGCGCTCGCCGAGCGCCAGGAGGACCTCGCGGTGCTCGAGGCGCGCAACGCCGGCAAGCCCATCGCCGACGCCCGCGGTGAGATGGGCATGGTCGTCGACGTCTTCCGCTACTACGCCGGCGCCGTCGAGCGCAACCTCGGAGACACGATCCCGGTGACCGGCGGAATCGCGATGACCTTCCGCGAGCCGCTCGGCGTCGTGGCGCTGATCACGCCCTGGAACTTCCCGCTCACCATCGCCTCGTGGAAGCTCGGCCCGTGCCTCGCCGCGGGCAACACCGTGGTGCTGAAGCCCGCCGAGCTCACGCCGCTCACCGCGCTCGAGTTCGAGCGGATCGCGCTCGAGGCCGGGCTGCCGGATGGCGTGGTCAACGTCGTGGCCGGGCCGGGGTCGACGTGCGGGCAGCGACTCGTCGAGCACCCGGACGTCGCCAAGGTCGCCTTCACCGGCTCGACCGAGGTCGGCCGGCGGATCGCGGCCGGCGCCGCGCAGACCATCAAGCGCGTGACCCTGGAGCTCGGCGGCAAGAGCCCCAACCTCGTGTTCGCGGACGCCGACCTCGAGGCCGCCGCCTCCGCCGCGCCGTGGGCCGTGTTCGGCAACGCGGGCCAGGACTGCTGCGCGCGCTCGCGCATCCTCGTGGAGTCGTCGGCGCTCGACCGCTTCATGGCGGCGCTCGAGGACGTGGTCGAGGCCATCCGGGTCGGCGACCCGCTCGACGAGGCGACGCAGATGGGGCCGCTCATCTCGGCGCAGCAGCGCGAGACCGTCGCCTCCTACGTGCCCGAGGACGCCCCCGTCGCCGTCCGGGGCACGGCGCCCGACGGGCCCGGGTTCTGGTTCCCGCCGACGGTGCTGTGCCCCGTCGACCCCGCCGACCGCGCCGTCCGCGAGGAGATCTTCGGCCCGGTGGCGTGCGTGATCCCGTTCCGCGACGAGGCCGAGGCGATCCGGCTCGCGAACGACACGGTGTACGGGCTGTCCGGCTCCATCTGGACCCGCGACGGCGCCCGCGCCCTGCGCGTCGCCCGGCAGCTCGAGACGGGCGTGCTGTCGATCAACTCCAACACGTCGGTCCGCGTCGCCACGCCCTTCGGCGGCTTCAAGCAGTCGGGCGTCGGCCGCGAGCTCGGGCCGCACGCGCTCGAGCACTACACCGAGGTCAAGAGCGTCTACTACGCGACGGGAGGCTGATGGGGCGGCTCGAGGGCAAGGTCTGCGTCGTCACGGGCGCGGCGAGCGGGATCGGCGCCGCGACGGCGCGGCGGTTCGGCGAGGAGGGAGCCACCGTGGTCGGCGTCGACCTGCGCGACGACGGCGTGGGAGACGTGGCGCTGGCGGTCGACGTCGCCGACGAGCAGCAGGTCGCCGACCTCTACGACGGGGTGCGGGCGCAGTTGGGCCGCATCGACGTGCTGTTCAACAACGCCGGCATCTCCCCCACGGACGACGCGTCGGTCCTCGAGACGTCGCTCGCGGCCTGGCAGCGCGTGCAGGACGTCAACCTCAAGTCGGTGTTCCTGTGCTGCAAGTACGGGATCCCGCACCTGATCCGCGGCGGCGGCGGGTCGGTGATCAACACGGCGTCGTTCGTCGCGGTGCTCGGCTCGGCGACCTCCCAGATCTCCTACACGGCCTCGAAGGGCGGCGTGCTGGCCCTGTCGCGGGAGCTCGGGGTCGAGTTCGCGCGCCGGGGCGTCCGCGTCAACGCGCTGTGCCCCGGCCCGGTGAACACGCCGCTCCTGCAGGAGCTGTTCGCCGCGGACCCGGAGCTGGCGGCGCGGCGGCTCGTGCACGTGCCGATGGGCCGCTTCGCCGAGGTGCGCGAGATCGCGAACGCCGTGCTGTTCCTCGCCTCGGACGAGTCGAGCTACGTCACCGCCTCGACGTTCCTGGTCGACGGCGGGATCTCCAAGGCGTACACGACGCCGGAGTAAGGGCGCCGCCGCGCCGGTCGCGGCGGGCGACCGCCCGGCTGTCGGGCAAATCGCCCGGGCACATGGAATGCTGCCCGTTTCTGCCGGTCGGCGAGCGCATCCTCATCGCAGGCGCCCTCCTCGCGGCGGCGCTCGCGGCGTCGCTGCTCGCGGGCCGTCTCCGCCTGCCCGGGCTCGTGCTGTTCCTGGCGCTGGGGATGCTCGTCGGCTCGGACGCGCTCGGCTGGATCCACTTCCAGGACTACGAGCTCGCGGAGACCGTCGGCGTCATCTCGCTCGCCCTGATCCTCTTCGAGGGCGGCCTGGCCGCCGGCTGGCGCGAGATCCGGCCGGTGCTGCGGCCGGCGGTGGGACTCGCCCTGCCGGGCACGGTCATCACGGCGGTCGTCAGCGGCCTCGCCGCCTCGTGGCTGTTCGGCCTCTCCACGCTCGAGGGCCTGCTGATCGGCGCGATCATCTCCTCGACGGACGGCGCGGCGGTCTTCTCGCTGCTGCGCGGCTCGGGCTTGCGGCGGCGGCTCGAGCGGACGCTGGAGGGGGAGGCCGGCTTCAACGACCCGATCGCGGTCCTGCTCGTGCTCGGGTTCATCGAGTGGATCCAGCACCCGGACTTCGGCCTCGTGGACATGGTGGAGCTGTTCGCGCAGCAGCTCGGGATCGGGCTCGTCGCGGGGCTGGCCGTCGGCTCGCTCGCCGCGCAGGCCTTCACCCGCGTCCGCCTCGGCTCGCCCGGGCTCTATCCGGTCGCCTCGCTCGCCACCGTGGCGCTGGCCTTCGGCGCGGCGGACGCGCTCGAGGGTTCCGAGTTCCTCGCGGCCTACCTCGCCGGCCTCACGCTCGGCTCGGCGGACATCCCCGCCCGCCGCACCGTCACCGCGTTCCACGAGGGGCTCGCGTGGGTCGCCCAGCTCGGGATGTTCCTCACGCTCGGCCTGCTCGTGTTCCCGGCCGACCTGGACGAGGTCGCGCTCGAGGGCACGGCCCTGGCGCTCGTCGTCGTGTTCGTCGCGCGCCCGATCGCCACGGTCGTGGCGACGGTCGGCAGCGGGTTCGAGCTCCGCGAGCGCGCGCTGCTGGGCTGGGCGGGACTGCGCGGCGCCGTTCCCGTCGTGCTCGCGATCTTCCCCTTCACGCACGACATCGACCGGGACACCGCGGAGACGTTCTTCAACATCGTCTTCTTCGCCGTCCTGCTGTCGACGCTGCTGCAGGGCATGACCGTCGAGCCCGTGGCGCGCCGGCTCGGGGTGACCTCGGGCGAGCCGGAGTCGTCGGCGGGGATCGTCGAGGTCGGCGTCGTGCGCCAGCTCGGCGGAGAGGTGATCGAGCACACGATCGCCCCGGGCGACGCGGCGGCCGGGGCCCGGATCCGCGAGCTCGGGCTGCCGCGCGACGCGCTCGTCTCGCTCGTCGTCCGCGGCTCGGAGGCGCTGCTGCCGCGCGGCTCCACGCGCCTCGAGGCGGGGGACCGGCTGCTCGTGCTCGTGCGCCGCGAGGTCGCACGCGACCTCGCGGGGCTCGTGGCGCGCTGGAAGACGGGGCCGATCGGCGCCCCGGTGCGCCCGCCGCGGACCTACACGGGCACCGTGCCCGTCTACACCGCGCGGCCGTGGAAGGCGCACGACGGCGACCCGTCGCACCCCACGGAGGTCGCCGGGCACCGCGTCGTGGAGAAGCTCCGCACCCGCCGCGACGTGCCCGGCGCGCTCGTGATCCTCGCCGACGGGCGCTACGCCGTGTGCGGCCCGATCCTCATGGTCGGCCCGCCCGGTCAGTTGCAGGCACAGGCGCGCCGGCGGCTCGCACGCGAGGAGGACGACGCCGCGCAGGCGTGGTGGCAGGAGGTGATCGGCGCCTGCGCGCTGTGAGCCGCCGCGCGAGGACGAGCGCCACGAGCACCACCGCGACGGCGCCCGCCGCGTCGACCCACAGGTGGTTGCCCGTGAGGACGGTGACGAGGACGACGAGCGGCGGGTACAGCCGGCCGAACGCGCGCAGCCAGCGCCGGTCGCCGAGCGCCGCGAACGTGCCGCCGGCGACGAGGGCGAAGGCCACGTGGCCGGACGGCATGGCCGCGAACGGGCTCTGCAGGACGTGCGCGGAGTCCGCGAGCTCCCTGCCCCACAGCCCGGTCAGCGTGTCCTCGAACCCGGCGCCGGGCACCAGCCGCGGGGGCGCGGTCGGCGCGAGCACGTACAGGCCGACCGTGATGGCCTGCGTGAGCAGGAACAGGTCACGGACGAGGGGGAAGGCGTCGCGGCGCAGGCACCACGTCCACACGAGCGCCCACGCGGCGACGGGGACGTGGGCGAAGACGTAGAAGCTCCCCGCGGCCTGCATGAGCCGCGGCCGCTCGAGCGCCCACGCGTGGAGCGCGGGCTCGACGTGGATCCCGAG
>DATMVH010000587.1:0-5780 GCA_035563395.1 Solirubrobacteraceae bacterium | reverse complement strand
CCGGCGCGCGCTCGTGGTCGCGCGAGCGGCCTTCCGGCGGCTCTCGGGGCTCGGCCCGCCGGTCTTGGCGGGAGCCGCCTTCGACGGCGCCGCCGTCGCGGGCGTCGCGTCGCTCGTGGTCTCGCGGGCGGCCTGCGCCTTCGCCTCGGGCGCGACCTCCGACGCCTTGCGCGGCGGCGCGGCGTTCGGGGTCGTGTCGCCCGGCGTGGCGGCCGGCTTGGCGTCTCCGGAATTCGTGGACATGTGACTTCCTCCGTTCGTGGGCATCCGGACTGCCGCTAGCAGATAGCAGCGTTCAGAGCTAATTGCAAGCGTTGGGCGTCGGCGGGTGACGCCGGAGGTTCAAGGATGACCTTCAGCGGTTAGTGTGGCGGCTGGGATGGAGGCCAAGCAGGACAAGCAGGACAGCCCCACGCCGGCCGAGGAGGCGCGGCGCCTCTACGAGGAGGCCGAGGCCAGGACGGCGCGCGCCATGGAGGGGGTGGTCGGGCGCGACGCGTTCGGAGAGCTCCTCGCCCGCGTCACCGAGAACGTGCTCGCCGTCGTGAAGATGGGCAACGACGCCGCCGACCTCGTCGTGCGCAACCTGCGCATCGCGGGCCGCCGCGACATCACCGGGCTGGCCAGGCAGCTCGCCCGCACGGAGGACAAGCTCGAGCTCGTGCTGCAGGAGGTCGAGCGGCTGCGCGACGCCGTCGAGCAGCCGTCCGTCAACGGCGCCAAGCCGCCGGCACGCGGCACCGACGACGGCCGCCGCACCACGGCGCGTCCGCGCAGGCGCGCGGAGCCCGGATCGTGAGCGCCGTCGAGCAGCTCGCCCGGTATCCCGTCGCGGCCGTCGAGTTCGCGAACATCATCCTGACCCAGGGCGACGCGACGATCGGCGCGACCCCGAAGGACGTCGTCTGGACGCACCGCAAGACGACGCTCTACCGGTACCGGTCGGACCACCGCCGCCACGCGCTGCCCGTGCTGCTGGTGTTCGCCCTGATCAACCGGCCCGACATCTTCGATCTGCGGCCCGGCCATTCCTACGTGGAGTACCTCCTCGACGAGGGCTTCGACGTCTTCCTGGTCGACTGGGGCGTTCCCGGCGACGAGGACGCCGACATGGGCCTCGACTCCTTCGTGTGCGACGAGCTCGCGTGGGCGATCCGCGAGACGCTCCGCGCGGCGGAGCAGGACGAGCTGTCGCTCGTCGGGTGGTGCATCGGCGGCACGCTCGTGGCCATGCACGCGGCGACCGCCGAGCGCTCGCCGGCGCGCAACCTCGTCCTGCTGACGACGCCGGTGGACACGTCGGGCTCGCTCTACGGCAAGTGGGTCGGGCGCGAGTCCTTCGACGTGGACCTCGTGGCCGAGGTCCTGCCCTCGATCCCCGGCGCCGGGATCGACTGGGCGAACAAGATGATGAAGCCGGTGACCAACTGGTGGACCACCTACCGCCAGCTGTGGGACCGCGTGCTCGCCGGGGACGGCCGTCGCGAGGCCTACCAGGCGATGGCGCGCTGGGTCGCCGACAACCCGCCGTTCCCGGGACGGGCCTACCGGGAGTGGATCACGTGGATGTACAAGGAGAACCGGCTCGTGTCGGGCCGGCTGCGGCTGCGCGGCCGCCGCGTCGACCTGCGCCGGATCGACCAGAACCTCCTCGTGGTGACCGCGGGCGCGGACCACATCGCGCCGCGTCCTGGCACGATGCCGCTGCTGGACCTGGTCGCGTCGGAGGACGTGACGCATCTGGACCGGCCCGGCGGTCACATCGGCCTGATGGCCGGCTCGAAGGCGCGCAACGAGATCTGGCCGGAGATCGCCGAGTGGCTGGCGGAGCGCTCGGACAAGTGAGAGCACTCAAGCGGAGGGAGAGATTCCGATGAGCGTGACGGAGACCAAGTCGGCCCCTGCGACGCGGCCGGGACGACTCTCCGGGCGCGTGGCGCTCGTCACGGGCGGCACGCGCGGCATCGGCGCCGCGATCAGCCGGCGGCTCGCCGGCGAGGGCGCGGTCGTCGCCGCCGGCTTCTCGTCCAACCGGGAGAAGGCCGACAGCTTCGCCGACGAGCTGCGCGGCGACGGCGCCGACATCAGCCTGCACCAGGGCAACGTCGGCGACTTCGAGGACTGCCAGCGCACGATCCAGGAGGTGCTCGACCAGCACGGCCGGCTCGACATCCTCGTCAACAACGCCGGCATCACCCAGGACCGCCCGATCTGGAAGATGACCGTCGACGACTGGCACAAGGTCCTGCGCGTCAACCTCAGCGGCGCCTTCTACCTGTCCAAGCCGGCGCTCGAGCACATGATCGAGCGCGGCTCGGGACGGATCATCAACATCTCGTCGATCATCGGCCAGACGGGCAACATCGGGCAGGCCAACTACGCCGCCTCGAAGTCCGGCCTCTTCGGCCTGACCATGACCATGGCCAAGGAGGCCGCGTTCGCGCTGGGCAAGGCCGGCAAGCTGCAGGACGAGCCCCCCGGCCTGACCGTCAACGCGGTGGCGCCGGGCTTCATCGAGACGGAGATGATCGAGGCGGTCCCGGAGAAGGTGCTCGACAAGATCAAGACGCAGATCCCGCTGGGCCGCTTCGGCCGGCCGGACGAGATCGCGCGGGTGGTCGAGTTCCTCGCCGAGGACGAGTCGGGCTACATCACGGGGCAGGTGCTGGCCGTCAACGGCGGCATGGACATGTAGGCAGGCCGGAGCCGGCCGACGGGGGCGCGGAGCGCCGGAGCCCTACGCCCGGGCTCCGCCGTCCTCGCCCCGAGGAGGAAGGGAGCACATGGAGACGCTTGACAGCAACGGGAAGGCGACCGCCGACATCGACGCGGAGGAGACCCGCGACTGGCTCGACTCGCTCGACTCGGTCGTCCGCGCGGACGGCGCCGACCGCGCGCGCTTCCTCGTGGAGCGGCTCGTGGAGCAGGCGGGGCGCGTCGGCGCCTCGCCGCCCCTGACCGGGCCGACGCCGTACGTCAACACCATCCCGGCGTCGCAGGACCCGCCGTATCCGGGCGACCCGGCGATCGAGCGCAAGGTGCGCAACCTGATCCGCTGGAACGCGATGGCCACGGTGCTGCAGGCCAACAAGGAGTCCTCGGAGCTCGGGGGCCACATCGCGAGCTACCAGTCGGCGGCCACGCTCTACGAGGTCGGCTTCAACCACTTCTGGCACGCGCCGTCCGAGCGCCACGGCGGCGATCTCGTCTTCATGCAGGGCCACTCGGCGCCCGGCTTCTACGCGCGGGCGCTGCTCGAGGGCCGCCTCACGCAGGACCAGCTGCGCCGCTTCCGCCAGGAGGTCGACGACAGCGGGCGCTTCGACGGCAAGGGCGTGTCGTCGTACCCGCACCCGTGGCTGATGCCGGACTTCTGGCAGTTCCCGACGGTCTCCATGGGCCTCGGGCCGATCACGGCCATCTACCAGGCCCGCTTCATGAAGTACCTGCAGGGCCGGAGCATCGCCGAGACCGCCGGTCGCAAGGTCTGGGCGTTCCTCGGCGACGGCGAGACGGACGAGCCGGAGTCGCTGGGCGCGATCTCCATGGCCGGGCGGGAGAAGCTCGACAACCTGATCTTCGTCGTCAACTGCAACCTGCAGCGCCTCGACGGGCCCGTGCGCGGCAACGGGAAGATCATCCAGGAGCTCGAGACCGTCTTCCGCGGCGCGGGCTGGAACGTCATCAAGGTGATCTGGGGCACGCGCTGGGACCCGCTGCTCGCGGCGGACCGCAGCGGCCAGCTCGTCCGGCTCATGGACGAGGTAGTCGACGGCGAGTACCAGGTGTTCAAGGCGCGCAGCGGCGCCTACGTCCGCGAGCACTTCTTCGGCCGCTATCCGGAGACGGCGGCGCTCGTGGAGAACTGGTCGGACGAGGAGATCTGGGCGCTCAACCGCGGCGGCCACGACCCGATCAAGGTCCACGCGGCCTACGCGGCGGCGGTCGCGCACACGGGGCAGCCGACCGTGATCCTCGCCAAGACCATCAAGGGCTACGGGATGGGGGAGGCCGGCGAGGGCCAGAACATCACCCACCAGCAGAAGAAGATGACCGAGAACGCGCTCGCCGCCTTCCGCGATCGCTTCGGCCTCGAGCTCTCCGACGAGGAGATCGCGAACTACTCCTTCCACATCCCGCCGGACGACGCCCCCGAGATGCGCTACCTGCGCGAGCGGCGCGACGCCCTCGGCGGCGGGCTGCCGGTGCGCCGGCGCAAGTCGCGCTCGCTCGAGGTGCCGCCGCTGTCGGCCTTCGGCGCGCAGCTCAAGGACACCGGGGAGCGCGAGATCTCGACCACGATGGCCTTCGTGCGCGTGCTCAACACCCTGCTGCGCGACAAGCAGCTCGGCCGCCACATCGTGCCCATCGTGCCCGACGAGTCGCGCACCTTCGGCATGGAGGGAATGTTCCGGCAGTTCGGGATCTTCTCCCAGCTCGGCCAGCTCTACCAGCCCGAGGACGCCGACCAGCTCATGTTCTACAAGGAGGACAAGAAGGGCCAGATCCTCCAGGAGGGCATCAACGAGCCCGGCGCGTTCTCGTCCTGGATCGCCGCGGCCACGTCGTACTCCAACCACGACGTGCCGATGATCCCGTTCTACATCTACTACTCCATCTTCGGCTTCCAGCGCGTCGGCGACCTCGCGTGGGCGGCGGGCGACATGCGTGCCCGCGGGTTCCTGATCGGCGGGACGGCGGGCCGGACGACCCTCAACGGCGAGGGCCTGCAACACGAGGACGGCCACAACCACGTGTTCGCGTCGGTCATCCCGAACTGCGTCGCGTACGACCCGACGTACGGCTACGAGGTCGCCGTGATCGTGCAAGACGGCCTGCGGCGCATGATCGCCGAGCAGGAGGACGTCTTCTACTACCTCACCGTCATGAACGAGAACTACCCGCACCCCGCCATCCCCGAGGGTGTCGAGGAAGGGATCGTCCGCGGGATGTACCTCCTGCGGGAGGGCGAGGGCGACGGCCCGCGGGTGCAGCTGCTCGGCTCCGGAACGATCCTGCGCGAGGTCGAGGCGGCGGCGCGGCTGCTGCGCGACGACTTCGGCGTGGCGGCCGACGTCTGGAGCGTCACGAGCTTCACGGAGCTCGGCCGCGACGGCATGGAGGCCGACCGCTGGAACATGCTCCATCCCACGGAGGAGCCGCGGCGCTCGTTCGTGGAGCAGTCGCTCGCGAGCCGGACCGGACCCGTCGTCGCGTCCACGGACTACATCCGCGCGTTCGCCGAGCAGATCCGCCCGTACGTCCCGGCGCCGTACCGCGTGCTGGGCACGGACGGGTTCGGGCGCAGCGACTACCGCGTCAAGCTCCGCCGCTTCTTCGAGGTGGACCGCCACTACGTCACGGTGGCCGCCCTGAAGGCGCTGGCCGACGGCGGCGAGGTCGACCGCGGCCAGGTGCAGGCCGCGATCGACAAGTACTCCATCGACACCGAGCGCCCCGCGCCGCTGCGCGTCTGAACCGGGAGGAGGGCCCATGGCCACCGCGACGACCGCCACCGACGTCCTCGTCCCGGACATCGGCGACTTCTCCGACGTGCCGATCATCGAGATCATGGTCTCGGCGGGCGACACGGTCGCGGTGGAGGACCCGCTCGTCACGCTGGAGTCCGACAAGGCGACGATGGACGTGCCCTCGCCGGTCGAGGGCGTCGTGCAGGAGGTGAAGGTCAGCGTCGGCGACGCCGTGTCCGAGGGGTCGCTGCTGCTGACCGTCGTACCCGCCGGCCCGGACGAGGCCCGGGCCGCCGAGTCGGTGACCCA
>DATMVH010000586.1:0-12480 GCA_035563395.1 Solirubrobacteraceae bacterium | reverse complement strand
CGGGCGGCCGCGCGCCACGGGGCTCGACGGCGTCGGCGCGCTCAGCGCGCAGGAGCGGCGCGTCGCCGCGCTCGCCGGCGAGGGCCTCAGCAACCGCGACATCGCCCAGCGGCTGTTCGTGACGCCGAAGACCGTCGAGCTGCACCTGCGCAACGCGTACCGGAAGCTCGGGATCGCGTCGCGCCGGGAGCTGCCCGAGGCGCTCGGCGACGGCGCCGCGCCCCAGCGGACATAGCGCTGCCGGACGGGCCACGCGCGGCGGACGTCGAGGCAGCGACGTGCCCAGGTCAGCAGCGCGGGCGCACGCGAAGGTCCCGGCGGCATGCTCGCTCAGGCCGCCTCCCGGCTGATCGTCGCGGGGGTCTCCCTCCTGGTCGGCGTCCTGTTCCTCGACTCCGGCAAGGGCAAGCCGTTCGAGCACGACGGCAAGGCGCCCGAACCGCTGCGGCAGCAGTTCGAGGGCACGTTCCCGGGCGGCGACGCCGCGTGGGTGATCATCGGGATCCTCGAGCTCGCGATCTTCCTCCTGCTGGTCCTCAGGCCGCCGCCGAGCAGCCGGGCCTCCCGGCTCCACGCGGGTGCGCGCGGGCGCGGGTGACGCGCTTGGTCGCGGCCCGCCGTCCGACGGACGTGAGCAGCCGGTCGTACGCGTCGCGGAAGCCGTCGATCCCCTCGCGCTCGAGCTCGTCCGTCATCGCCTTCAGATCGACGCCCGCCTCCTCGAGCTCCTCGAGCGCGCCGAGCGGATCGCGGTCGCGGTGCAGCTCCACGCTGCCGTGGGCGGCGAAGGCGCGCAACGTCTCCTCCGGCATCGTGTTGACGACCCCGGGCGCGATCAGCCCCTCGACGTAGAGGACGTCGGAGTACGCCGGGTCCTTGGTGCCGGTGCTCGCCCACAGCGGGCGCTGTGGCCGTGCGCCGGCGCCGGCCAGCGCATCCCAGCGCGGCCCGCTGAAGCGTGCTCGGTAGCGCGCGTACGCGCGCAGGGCGTTGGCGATCGCGATCCGGCCGCGCAGCGGCGAGCCGGGCGGCAGGAGCGCGTCCGCCTTGGCGTCGAGCCGCGAGACGAAGAACGACGCGAACGAGACGATCGAGGACACCGGCTCGCCGGCCGTGACTCGGCGCTCCAAGCCGCGCAGGTACGCGTCGACGACGTCGTCGTAGCGCTCGACCGAGAACAGGAGCGTGACGTTCACGCACACGCCCCGCGCGGTCAGTTCCTCGAGGGCCTCGATGCCCGCGGCCGTCGCCGGCACCTTGATCAGGACGTTGGGCGGATCGAGGCGCGTCGAGAGATCGAGCGCCTGGTCGACCATGGCCGCCGCGTCGCCGGCGATGTCGGGCGTGCACTGGAACGACACGTAGCCGTCGTTCCCCCGGCTGCGCTCGTAGGCCGGGCGGAGGATCGCGGCAGCGCGGCGCACGTCGTCCAGCGCGACGGCGAAGAACAGGTCGCGGGCGTCGTGCATGCCGCCGGCGGCGAGACTGCGGAGCTGCTCGTCGTACCGGTCCGACCCGGTGAGCGCCCGGGCGAAGATCGCCGGGTTGGAGGTGGCTCCCGTGACCCCGCACCCGCGGACGAGCTCGGCGAAGCGGCCGCTGTCGAGCAGCTCGCGCGACAGCGTGTCCAGCCAGATCGAGACGCCGGCGTCGCGAAGCGCTTCCAGGCGGTTCACGACCGTTGCTTCCCTGCGACCGGCTCGTCGGCGACGAGCGCCTCGAGGGGCACCTCGGGGTCGGCGAGGCGGCGCTCGTCGACCGGCCTCCCGGCGGCGACGAGGGCCTGGATCGACTCGCCGACGTCCCAGACGTTGACGTTCATCCCCGCCAGGACCCGCGCGTCGCGCAGCCAGAAGGCGATGAACTCCCGCGTCGCGGGATCGCCGCGGAAGACGACGCGGTCCCAGTCCCTCGCGTGGCCGGAGTACTCCATGCCGACGTCGTACTGGTCGGAGAAGAAGTACGGCAGCCGGTCGTAGGCCTCCGTGGAGCCGAGCATGGCGCGCGCGGCGGCGCGGCCCTGGTGGATGGCGTTGTCCCAGTGCTCCACGCGCAGCCGGCCCAGCCGGGGGTGGAGGTGCGAGGCGACGTCGCCGGCGGCGAAGATGCCCGGAACGCTCGTCTCCAGCCGCTCGTCGACGAGCACGCCGCCGTCCACCGCGAGGCCCGCGGCCGCCGCGAGCGCGGTCTGCGGCTCGACGCCGACGCCCACGACGACGGCATCGCAGTCGACGGCGTTGCCGTCGTCCAGGCGGACGCGCTCGACGCGACCGTTTCCCTCGAAGGCGGCGACGCCGCGGCCGAGCAGGAGCTCGACGCCCTTGTCGCGGTGGACGTCGCCGTAGATCGCGCCGAGCTCGGGCCCGAGGACGCGCTGGAGCGGCACGGCCTCGGGTGCGACGACGGTCACCTCGAGACCGCGCTGACGCGCCGAGGCGGCGACCTCAGCGCCGATCCACCCGGCCCCCACGACGACGAGGCGGCCGCCCGCGTCGAGGCGCGCGCGGATGGCGTCGCTGTCGCCGAGCGTGCGCAGGTAGTGGATGCCGTCGAGCGAGCCGCCCTCGATCTGCAGCCGGCGCGGCTCGGCGCCCGTGGCGAGGAGGAGCCGGTCGTAGGCCACCCGCTCGCCGCCGTCGAGCGCGAGCGCTCCATCGGCGGGATGGATGGCGGCGACACGCGCGCCGGTCCGGAGCTCGACCTCGTTGTCGGCATAGAACGCCCGCGGGTGGACGTACGTGCTCTCGCGGTCCGACTCGCCACGGAGGTAGTCCTTCGACAGCGGTGGCCGCTCGTACGGACGGTCGGGCTCCGCCCCGAGCAGGACGATGCGACCGTCGAACCCCTGGTCGCGCAGCTCCTGCGCGGCGTTGGCGCCGGCGAGGCCGGCGCCGACGATCGCGAACGTCTGCTTGTCGCTGGGCATCATGACTCCTCGTCGTCGTGGCCAGGAACCTGGTCACGTCGTTTTGCGACGCCGCCGGCGGCGTTCTTACGCCGGCGCCGAAGTAAGACGTCGCGAGCCGGCGACGCCGAAGGAGCATGCCGCCCGCCGGGCGCCACGCCCTCGAGCTGCCGGACCCGGACCCGGTCGTGCTGTGGCGCACTCATCCTCGCGACCGCCATCGTCGCCCCGCTCGGCGACCGGCCGCAACCGTGGAGATGCGTAGCGTACGTGGCGCGATGCCTGCGAGCACCACGCGCCATGCCGGCCGGCCGTCCCTCGATCCGGAGTCACGCCGATGGCTCGAGCGGCTCGACCCGCACAGCCCCGGACGGGACGCCGCGATCCAGGCGCTGCACGCGCTGCTGCTCGACGCCGCGCGCTTCGAGGTGCGACGGCGCAGGGCCGCGTTCCCGCACCTGCGCGGCGACGACTTCGACGATCTAGCCCACCAGAGCGCCGACGACGCGCTGGTCGCCATCCTCCGCAAGCTCGGCGACTTCCGCGGCGACAGCCGGTTCACGACGTGGGCGTACAAGTTCGTGCTCTACGAGGCGGCGGTCAAGATCCGGCGGCGCGCGTGGCAGGGGCGCGAGGTGCCGCTGGAGCCCGAGCGCTGGAGCGTGATGACGGCGGGCGCTGCGACGCCGCACGAGGACGCCGAGACCCGGGAGCTGCTCGCCGCGCTGCGCGACGCCATCCGCGACGACCTCAGCGCGCATCAGCGCGAGGTCCTGCTCGCCGTCGCGGTCGGCGACGTCCCGATCGACGTCCTCGCCGAACGGCTCGGAACGACGCGCGGCGCCCTGTACAAGACGATCCACGATGCCCGCCGCAAGCTGCGAGGCTCGCTCGCCGCCCGCGGGTTGCGCGCGGGAACCGACACGGAGGGGCAACGGTGACGTCATCCGGAGACACCGAGCGCGTCCGGCTCGTGGCCCGGCTCCTCGGGCCGACCGGCCCGGAGCTCACGTGCGCGGAGTGCTTCGCGCAGCTCGACCGCTACGTCGACCTCGAGGTCGCCGGGGCCGCCGCGGACCGGCACGTCCCCGGCATGCGCGCGCACCTCGAGGGGTGCTCGGCCTGCCTCGAGGACCACGACAGCCTGCTCGCGCTCGTCGCGCGGCAGCGCCCGCGGCACGGGCCGTGAGCCCGCCGGACCGGCGCCGGGTAAGACTCGCCCGCGCGGCGACGCAGATGCGGTGAAGCCGTTCGCACGAGGCGGGCGGCGCGTCGATCGAAGGAGCCGCCATGGCCACGCACACCCGACCGCAGCCCGGCGTCCGCCCGGCTGCGCCCACCCTCGGCCTCGAGGCCGCCGCCGACTCCCCGTGGGGCGACGCGCGCTACCAGGCCTTCGCGCTGCTGCGCCTGGCCTTCGCCGTCGCCCCGATCTCCTTCGGCCTCGACAAGTTCTTCAACGTGCTGGTCGACTGGCCCGTGTACCTGGCCCCGTGGATCGACGACATCGCGCCGGGGTCCGCGCAGGACTTCATGTACCTCGTCGGCGCGGTCGAGATCGCCGCGGGCGTGATCGTCGCGTTCAAGCCCCGCTACGGCGCCTACGTCGTCGCCGCGTGGCTCGGCGGGATCATCCTGAACCTCCTCACCCACTCCGGCCACTACGACATCGCGCTGCGCGACTTCGGGCTCATGCTCGGCGCGCTGACGCTCGCCCGCCTGGCGTCCGTCTACGACGCGCGCGGCCGCTGAACGCCGGCCGCGACGATCGCCGGGTGGTGGGACGCGACGGCGCCGCTCACCCGGCGACCGCGCACAGCGCCACGCCGGGCACCTCGAACCCGCCCGCCGTCGCGAACGGCGCGAGCGCCTGCTCGAGCGTCGCGCCCAGCGCAGCCCGCTCGTCGCCCGGAACGGCTTGGAGGGCGAGCCCGATGGGACCGGCCGTGTCGGCCACGATGTCGAGGTACTCGGCGACGTCGCGCACGACGAACGCGACGGGGACCGCTTCGGTCCGCACGCTGCGGAAGCCCGCGCCGGCGAGCAGTGCGCTGATGCGCTGCGGGTCGCCCATGCTGAACGGCCCGGGGCCGTCGGGATCGGGCGGCGGCAGGTGCCCGGCCCGGACGAGCGCCGCGCCGATCGCCGTGAAGAACGGGTTGCGGTCCGGCGCGCCCCAGACCGCGAGGACGACGCGGCCTCCGGGGCGCAGGACGCGGCGCGTCTCGCGCAGCGCCCGGGCGCAATCGACCATGAGCATGTAGCCGAAGCGGCAGATGACGCCGTCGACCGAGTCCGCCTCGAGCGCGATCGCCTCCGCGTCGATCAGCCGGAAGTCGACGTTGCGGACGCCGAGCTCCGCGCCGCGGCGCCGGGCCACCTCGAGCATCGCCGGCGACAAGTCGGTCGAGAGCAGGCGCCCGCGGTCGCCGGCGAGCCTCGCCGCCTCGAACCCGGTGTCGCCTGCGCCGGCGGCGAGCTCCAGCACCGTGTCGCCGGCGCGGGGCGCGAGCTCGCGGATGAGCCACTCCCGCACGGGCGTGACCGTGCGCTCGATGAACGGCCTCCGCTTCTCCCACGTCGGCGCGATCGCCTCGGAGATCTGGAAAAAGACGCGCCGTTGATCGTCGGTGACGGTGGTGGACATCGTCCCGTCCTCCCGCAGTCGTCGCTCGCAGTCGCCCGGCCGGGTCGCCGCGTCACGCTACGGGCGCGGTGCGGGCCTGCCAATCGGGAGTTCTCCCGAGGTGGCGAGGCCGTGCTCCATCGCGAACAGCGCGGCCGCGGCGCGCGTCGAGACGCCGATCTTGCGGTACGCGCTCTGGATGTGGGTGTCCGCCGTCTTGACCGAGATCCCGAGCGCGCGGGCCACCTGCTTCGTCTGCAGCCCGCGCGCGAGCAGGCGGATCACCTCCGCCTCGCGTTCCGTCAGCCCCGCGGGGCGCGCGATCCGGGGCGCGCGCTGGCCGGCGGCCTCCAGCACCGCGGTGACGGCGTCCGCGTCGAGCCGCCCCGCGCTCGCCTCCGCGCCGAGAAGCTCCGCCGCGGCCGCCGGCGCGAGCGCGTCGCGGTGCGGCCGTGGTTCGAGCATGGCCCGGTAGGCGTCGGCGGCCGCCAGGATGCGCGCGGCCGGGGCGAGCGCCGCGCCGGGCGTCCCGCGGTGATAGCCCGAGCCGTCCAGGCGCTCGTGGTCGGCGCTGGCCACGGGCGCGAGCACCGTGAGGAACCGGGAGCGGCACAGCACGCGCTCGGTGTGGTACGGGTGGAGGCGGACCTTCTCGCGCTCGTCGGTGCTCAGCGCGCCCGGCTTCTGCCAGATGCGGGCGGCGACCGCGACGCGGCCGAGGTCGTGCACGAAGGCGGCGCGCCGCGTCGTCACGGCGTCGTCCTCTCCGAGGCCGCACCGCTGCGCGGCCTTGGAGCACAGGTCCGCGACGCCCTGTGAATGACCGGCCAGGTAGGGCGAGATCAGGTCGGCGAAGTCGCCGATCGCCGCGAGCGCCCGGTCGACGGCGTCCCCCTCGAGCGTCAAGCTCCGCCCGGGCTCGCGCTCCAGGGTCTCCTCCCACGCCGGCGTCGCCGCGTCGAAGGCGAGGATCTCGGCCGCGTGGTCGGCGCAGGGCCGCGCGATCGCCGGGTCGAACGCCGCGCCGGCGCGCTCCCGGACGACCCGCGCGGCCAGCTCCGGACCGCCGAGCAGCCGGTGGTATGCGGCGTCGCGGGCCACGTGCGCGATCCGGACGGCGAGCGGGAGCTCCTCGCCCTTCGCCGTCCCGGGCCAGCCCTTGCCGTCCCAGCGCTCGGCGAAGGTCGAGAACAGGCCCTGCACCGGCGGCGGGAGGCCGAGCCGCAGCGCGAGCATCTGCCCCACCTCGCACAGTGCGGCGAGATGGCGGGGATGGCCCCGCACCGCCGCGGGCAGGCGCCGGGCGATCCGCATGGCGCGGACGGGCGCCGGCAACTCCGGCGACGCGAGCGCGCGCGTCAGCCCGCGCCGCGCCTGGGGCCGCGATCCGAACAGCGCCGGCAGGAACTCCTCGTGGAGATCGCCGTCGAAGATCTCCGCCGCGACCTCGGCATCGGCCGTGCACCCGACGTAGAAGAGCAGGCACGCGTAGTACGTCTGCGAGGCCGTCGCCGCGTCGATCCCGAGGCGCTCGCCGAGCCGCAGCGCGACCAGCGTGCTCTCCAGGCCGTGCTCGAGCGGGAGCTCCATGGCGAGGTCCGTCCCGAGCGACAGCGCCGCGATCACCTCGGCGGTGCGAACCCGGTCCTCCACGGGGCGACAGTACCGAGCGCGCCGGTCGCGCCGGGCACGCACGGAATCGCGCTCGCCTCGATGCCCCCGCCAGGAATCGAACCTGGAACCTTCGGATTAAGAGTCCGCTGCTCTGCCAGTTGAGCTACAGGGGCAGGCGGCTCAGGAGTGTAGCGGCGGGCGCCGGCTCAGCCGCCCCCGCCCCCGCCGCCCGTGGCGCCCGCCGCGCTCTGCTTCGCGGCGTCGAGCTGGCCCCTGAGGTTCTCGCGCATGTCGGGATCGGTGAGCTCGAGCGCCCTGCGCCGGGCGAGGTCGCCGGTGCGGGTCTGGCCGGCCTGGTAGGCGAGGATCGCGAGCTGCGCGTAGGCGCCGGAGCTGTTGCGCGCCTCCGCGACCACCTCCTGCGCGCGCACCGCCTGCACGCCGTCTCCGAGCACGGAGAAGGCCTGCACCATGAGGCTCGCCACGTTGTCGTCGGGCGTGTCGGCGACCTGCACGTGGCGCTGCCACGCGTCGCCGGACAATCGCAGCATGCGCCGGCCGTCCGCGGAGTACGCTCCGGTCTGCTGGTCGAGGTTGTCGCCGGCGCCGGCGAGGTTGAAGCGCGCCCGCGCGAGCTCAGCCCACGCCACGGGGTCGTCCGGGTTCGCCCGCGCGCGCTGCGTGAGGCTGCGCTCGCGCTCCTCCAGCCGCTCCGCCGGGTCCTGGCCGCCGCCCGAGCGGTCGGTGATCGCGTCCACGAGCCCGCCGGACACGTCGCCGCCGATGCCGAACAGCACGAGGCCGCCGCCCATGAGCAGCGCGAGCGTCACGTAGACGACTTTGACGACGCGGCGGCGGCCGGCACCTCTGAGGTCGAAGAGCATCGGGGTGAGATCCGGGGGGTCAGTCCTCTGCCGCGTCCTCGTCCGCGAGGGCGGCTTCCTCGCGGGCGCGCGCCCGCTCCGCGCGACGGTCGAGCACGGTTGCCATGAGGATAGAGACCTCGTAGAGCACGAGGAGCGGCGCCATCATGAACATCATCGTCACGGGATCCTGACCGGGCATCAGCATCGCGACGATCGCGATGACGAGGATCGCGTAGCGCCGGTTCGCCCGCAGCTGCCGGGTGCTGACGATGCCCATCCGGGTGACGGCGAGGATCCCGATCGGCATCTGGAACAGGAGCCCCATCACGGCGAGCACCATCACCGCGAACTTGTAGTAGTCCCGCGCCTGCAGCAGGATGTCGTAGTTGTCGTCGTTGAAGTTCTGCAGGAAGTTGACGGCCGCCGGCAGGACGAGGAAGTACGCGAAGACGACGCCGCCGATGAAGAGGAACGGGACCATGACCATCAGCGGCAGCGCCACCTGGCGCTCGCGCGGCGAGAAGGCCGGCAGCACGAACGCGTAGGCCTGGTAGAGCAGGATCGGCAGCGAGACGAGCAGCGCGGCGTAGGCGGCGACCCGCACCGTCGCCGTGAACGGCTCCCCGACGCCGAGCGTCACGGGGCGCTTCGGCGACGCCCGCGGGGTCGCCTGCCGCGCCAGCTCGGCGGAGCGGCTCAGCCGCTCGGCGAGCGCCTCGAGCCGGGGTTCGCGCGCCGCCTGGCGCGCCGCCTCCGCCGCCAGCGCGGACAGGTCGTCGTTCACCCGCCGCATCGCCTGCTGCCAGCAGTTCGTCTGCTCGAACGGGTCCTTCGTCGTGTCGCACGAGCTGAAGGCCGTGTCGGTCAGCGGCCGGTTGATCGCGTCCAGGATGGCGTCGTCCTGCCACAGGCAGACGCCGAAGGCCACGGCGAAGGCGACGACGCAGACGATGATCCGCGTGCGGAGCTCGTCGAGGTGCTCGACGAGCGAGAGGCGCTCCTCGTGTCCGACCGGCCTGAGCTTCGTCGCCATCGTGTCGCGCGAGACGCGGCCGGCGCGGCCGGCTACCGGCGGTCGCGGACGACCTCGCCGTCCACGGGGGGCGCGTCGGCGGTGTCCGGGCGGCCGAGCGCCCGCGGCTCGGGCTCGTCGTCGTCCTGGTCCTCGTCCACCTTGCGCGTGACGGAGTCCTTGAACTCCCGCATGCCGGTGCCCAGCTGACGGCCGAGCGCGGGCAGGCGGCGGCCACCGACGAGGACGAGCACGATCAGAAGGACGATCGCGAGTTCGAGCGGACCGATTCCTCCGGGCATGGCGCCAGCGTAGCGCGCGCGGAACTCGTCCGAACGACGACCGGCACCTCAAGCTGGGACCGGGCCATCCGATGTACGGGCCAGACCCCATCCGAGCCCGAGTCCCGAATGAGCCAGCCCGCAGACAACAGCCACTACGTTCGCCGCGTGATCCTCCCGTCCGGGCGCGCCATCGAGGTCGTGTACTTCGACACCTCGGTCGCTCCGGAGCAGTGTCCCGCCCCGGCGCCCGCCCCCGCCGAGGAGATCCTCGACCTCCACGTCTGCCCGGAGTGCGCTTCGCACCTCGTCTACCCGGTGGATTGGGAGGAGGCGTCGGCGACGCACTGGGAGGTCGCGCTGCGCTGCCCGAACTGCGAGTGGGCGACGGTCGGCGTGTACGACCAGGACACCGTCGACCGGTTCGACGAGGAGCTCGACCACGGCACGGAGCTGCTCGTCAAGGACCTCCGGCGCCTCACCCGGGCCAACATGGAGGAGGAGATCGAGCGCTTCGGAAAGGCGCTCGAGTCCGACGCCATCTGGCCGATGGACTTCTGATCCCGCCTCAGGCGTAGCGGTCGACGACCGAGTCGGCCACGAGCTCCAGCGCCGCGCGCTGCCCCTCGGGCAGCGCCGGCAGGGCGGCCTTCGCGGCCGCCACCATCTCCAGCGCGTCCTCGCGCGCGCGCTCCAGCACGCCCGTGGCCGCGATCGCGTCGCACACCGCCTCGGCGTGCTCGGCAGTCCCGACGGCGCGCAGGTCGAGCGCGCCGAGCGCGGGGTCCCGCTCGCGCGCGAGGATGAGCGGCAGCGTCACCGTCCCGTCGAGGAGGTCGGTGCCGCGGCGCTTGCCGGTCCGCTCCGCCGGCCCGGAGACGTCGAGGACGTCGTCCAGCAGCTGGAAGGCGAGCCCGATGCGCCGGCCGAAGGCGCCGATCTGCTCCGCGTCGCCGCCGCCCTCGAGCGCGCCGAGCGCGCACGCGGCGCCGAACAGCCGTGCCGTCTTGAGGTCGCAGCGGCGCAGATAGCGCTCGCGCGAGACGTGGACGTTCCACGCGTCCTCGCGCTGGAGCAGCTCGCCCTCGGCGAGCGCCGACGACGCGTCGGACAGCACGCGGATCTCATCCGCGCGCCCGTTGGCCGCCAGCTCCGCGAACGCGCGCGAGAACAGGAGGTCGCCCGTGGCCGTGGCGATGTCGCGCCCGGCGGAGGCCACGACCGTCGGCCGTCCGCGCCGCAGCGCCGCGCCGTCGAGCACGTCGTCGTGGACGAGCGTCGCCGAGTGGATGAGCTCGACCGCCACCGCGGCGCGCACGACGCCCCCGGGCTCCGCGCCGGCGCGCTCGCCGGCCGCGAGGAAGACGAGCAGGGGCCGCAGGCGCTTGCCGCCCGCGCGGATGGTCGCGCCCGCGTGCTCGGCGAGCACCGCGCCGTGGGACGCCGCGAGGGCGTGCAGGCGGTCCTCCAGCCGCTCCATCAGCGCGGGCACGTGGGCGCCGCCCGCCTCGACGAGGGCGATGACCTGCTCCGCGCTGCTCACCGCGCGGTTCCCACGTGCAGGGCGATGATCCCGCCGGCGGTCAGGATCCAGCGGATGTCCGTCAACCCCACCGCCGCCATGCGCCCGGCGAGCGCCTCCGGGCCGGGGAACCGCTTCACCGAGCTCGGCAGGTACGTGTAGGCCGCGGAGTCGGCGATCCGCCCGACCGCCGGGACCACGCGGTCGAACCAGACGGAGAAGAAGGTGGACAGCGGCGGATGCTGCGGCGTGGTGATCTCCAGCACGACGACGCGGCCGCCGGGGCGCACGACGCGCGTCATCTCGGCCAGGCCGCGGTCGAGGTCGGTGAAGTTGCGCGCGCCGAAGCCGACGGTCGCGGCGTCGAAGGCGTCGTCCTCGTACGGCAGGTCGAGCGCGTTGGCCCACTCCCACCGGAGCGCCGGGGCCTTCTCGCGGGCGAGCTCGAGCATGCCTTCCGAGAAGTCCGAGCCGACGACCTCGCCGCGGTCACCGACGCGCCGCGCCAGCGCGATCGCCAGGTCGCCCGTGCCCGTCGCCACGTCGAGCGCGCGGGCGCCGGGCCCGACGGCCGCGAGGTCGGCCGCGCGCTCGCGCCACCGGTGGTGCAGCCCGGCGGTCATGACGGAGTTCATGCGGTCGTAGACGCGCGCGATGCGGTCGAACATCGCACGGACCTGGCCCTCGTCGAGCGTGCCCGTGCGGGCCTGAGCGGAGCTCACGCGCCGCTACTCGCCCTGGCTGCCGAGCGTGTCCTCGCCGCGCAACTGCGCGAGGAAGTCGACGAGTGCGGCCTTCTTTTCGGGGTCCAGCTCGCGGTACGACGGCATCGGCGCCGTCGGGTTCTCCAGCGTGCGGAGGATCGCCGCCTTCGGGAGCTTGTCCGCGATGTCCGTGAGGTCGGGGCCGGGCCCGTCGTTGCCGTTGTGGCCGATCTTGTGGCAGGCGAGACAGCCGGACTGCGCGGCGACGATCTTGCCGGGCTCGTACTGCGCGGCCACCTCGACGTCGACCTCGTTCGGCGAGCCGGCCACGGCGCCGAGGTAGGTCAGGTAGCCCATGGCCACGATGACGAAGATGCCGAAGGCCGTGGCGACGGGCCGTCGTTCCGGCCGCCGCTCCGGGCCGCGGTCGATGAACGGCAGCAGGAACATCAGGATCATGCAGATCGTCGGGACGCCGATCGTCGCCAGCGGCGTGAGGACCGCCGGCTTGATGACCCTGAGGAGCTCGAAGAGGAAGAAGAAGTACCACTCCGGCCGCGGGACGTAGGTCGTGGTCGTCGGATCCGCCTTCGGGCCGAGCTCGGCGCCGAAGAGGATCGCCATGGTGATGATCGCCAGCAGAACGATCACCGCCATCACGGAGTCCTTCGCGACGGCGTAGGGGAAGAACGGCTTCCCCTGCGCCTTGAGCAGCGAGTACTCGCGGAGGTAGAGCTCCTTCTCCCGCGCGTTCACGCTAGACGCGCTCCTCGAGGTGCCCGGTGTCGCTGCTCGCCCGCAGCCACGGCGGCGCGGTGGTGCCGAGGCGCGCCACGAGGTACAAGTGGAACCCGATCAGGGCGATGATGCCCCCGGGCACCAGCAGCATGTGGATGGCGTAGAAGCGCGACAAGGTCGTCGCGCCGAACTCCGAGCCGCCGCGCAGGAAG